>ONKL01000029.1 GCA_900318395.1 uncultured Prevotella sp. | reverse complement strand
AGTTTTCTACGGTAGTCTGACGATAGATGAGATCGCCCAACAACAGCAGGAAGGCCATCGAAAGGCAAAGCCCTACGATATTGATAACGGTAAACAGCCGATGCCGGCTCAAGAATTTCAGATAACTGTTCATTTTTGCTCTTATTCTATCTTATGAGATTAATATTCCATCTTCTATATTTTTGGTTCCAAACTTTGAAACGTGCATCCCAAACTTTGAAACATACATCCCAGACTTTGGAATGTGTATACCAAAGTTTGAAACGGAAAAACCGTCTGGTAGGAAAACAAATGATTCATGTAGAAATCTAATTAATATCCAATACTTCATTGTCCTTAAATGCTTCGTAGCCGCTGGTGACGACGCGCTCGCCTGGCTCAAGGCCCTCGAGGATCTCGTAGTGCTGAGGGTTCTGGCGGCCTACGCGGATGGGGCGGCGATAGGCTTTGCTGCCATCAGAGGAGAGTACGAAGATCCATTGGCCCCCTGTGGTCTGGAAGAACGTGCCGCGAGGGATGATGACGGCTTGCTCGGGCTGACCCAGTTCGAGGTCGATGTAATAGGTCTGACCTGTGCGGATGTTCTCAGGGCGATCCCCTCGGAAGATGAAGTCGCAACGGAACTTGCCCTCGCGCACCTCTGGGTAAACCTTGCGTACTTGAAGTTGATACTCCTTGTCGCCTCGCGTAAAAGTGGCAGTAAGCCCCTGACGGACGCGATCGATATAGTGCTCATCAATCTGTGCCTGCACCTTATAATCCGAGAGGTCATTGAGCTGGCCTATCTTCTGTCCGGGCTGGATGCTCTGCCCCAGTTCCACATCGAGCAACCCCAGTTCGCCGTCGATGGCAGAGCGTATTTCAAGCTTGTCTTTACGTTGGCGCACCAGCACCACATTACGGCGCATGTTCTGCAGGTTATCCTCCATCTGATCCATCTGAACGGTGCGATAGATAGAGTCCTGCTTTAGGCGCTTCGAAACCAACGAACGCTTCTTGGCAGAGAGCTGATAGTCCTCCTGCGACTTGATGTAATCCTCCTTGCTGATGAGTTTCTCCTGATAGAGCCTCTTGTTCTGCTCAAAGTTGCGCTGTTTGCGCTGGGTGTCCATATCGAGTTGGGCCTGCTCCGTCTGGTTTTTCAGCCGATCTTGCTGCATCGCTACTTGGGTGTTGCGCAGTAGATTCTGCTTCTCAGCGAGTTCAGCTTCGGCATTCAGAATCTGAAGGTCGAGGTTGCTGTTCGAAAGACGGGCTATCACATCGCCCTTCTTGACGTGCGTGCCTTCCTCAACCACCTTCTCCATCACGATACCACCTTCTTCTGGCGAAATCTGAACGATCTGGATAGGCATCACCTGCCCGTTGGTGCGCACATAGTCCTTAAACTCAGCACGTTGCACGTCGCTGACGGTCAACTCGTCCTTGTTCACTTTGAGTGTTGAAGCATGATTGCCGAATATCAGCCAAACCAGCATCACCAACAGCAAGCAGCCGCCAGCAGCGTAAGGCCAATACTTCATCAGCCGTTGCGTCTTTGTCTTTTCAATAACCTTATCCATAATTTTAGCCTATTTCATTCAACGAATTAACCATTTTATTCCCATATCTTCTCACCACGATAGTAACGCACCAAGTGTTCTTTCACCATCGCCATCAGCTGGCATTGCAGCAAGGTGGCCTTCGATTTCAGCAGTTGTGTCGAAGTGGTGTGCAGATCGATAGCCGTTCCGAGCCCTTCCTCAAACTGGCGTTTTGTCAGTTGATAGGCGATGCTGTCGGCCTCCACCTTCTTCACCATCTGAACCGTCTGCTTCTGATAACCAAGCCAATCCAGCCAGGCCTCACGGCTCAGCTTTTCCAGTTCCAGCCGTTTCTGCTCTAAAGCCTCTTGGGCTATCCGATAGTTGTTCTTCGCTTTGCGGATGTTGGTGATGGTTTGCAGCCGATTGAAGAGCGGGATGCTTAATGTGGCACCTACATACTCACCCATATTGTTGTTTAATTGATCTCTGAACGAGGCAGCCATATCAGAGTGCAGCGTCTTATAATAAGAGGTGTTCAGGCCCGCACTCAAAGAGAGAGATGGGAAGAAGGATGCACGGGCCTGACGCCACTCATGTTTCGAGGCTTGCACCTGATATCGCGCAGTCTGGAGTTCTGGGTGAAGGCTTGAAAGTGAAGAGTGAGGAGTGAAAAGTGAAGAATCTGTTTCTGCCATTCCGAGTTCAACACCTGAGTTATCCTTTTCATTCTTCACTCTTAACTCTTCACCCAATGGCAGTGCCATAGCCTTTTTCAGATCCAGCAAGGCCGAGGCGTAGAGATTCTGCTGGCGAGTCAGTTCGTAGTCGGCCTCAGCCTGCTGCGATTCCACCTGGGCTACATCGGCAGCACTCTTGCGCCCAACTTCCTCAAACAGGCGTGTCTGCTTCAGCAGTAAAGACGTCTCTTGCACCTTTTCATCGGCCATCTTCACCAATCCGTCATAATAGGCAACATTGGCGTAAGCCTCTAAGACGTTCAGTGCAGTTTGATCCTGTTGCTTGCGTAATGACGACTTTCCCATCAGTTCATTGGCTTTGGCAGCCTTCAGGGCATGCAGACGACTGAAACCATCGAACACAGGCAGCAGGGCCGATAGCTGATAGCCATTATAAAAGGTGCTCACGTCCGTATAACCATTGGTTTCAGGGTCGATGGCGCGTCCGAAGTTATACTGGGCACCAATACTGGCATCTACGTATGGCAGGAAACTGCCAACGGCGTTCGTCTTCTGTGCCTTGTAGTTGTCGAGCTTCAGTTCTGCCTGCTTCACCTCATGATTATGTTCCACAGCATACTGCATGCATTGTTGCATGGTCCAGTCATTCTGGGCAGCAACCTGCTTGGTAGCGATGGCGAGTAGAATTATCAGTACTTGTTTCATATTCAGTTCTCGATTTTGTTTGCAAAGTTAGCCGATTATTTCATTCCCTGCAAGCTTTTTTGCCCCGCTGGAGGCAGAACGTCTAAAAATTAGACACCTATCTGTATGATTTATAGACAATAAAGTTGTAACTTTGCAGGCGAAACCTGCGAGTCTTGGCTGCGTCTCGGCATAGAACGAGTTCTCTGCTCTCGACTTGCACAAGATTTGCACCCATGAATAAGTATGGAACTATATTAATCGTCGACGACAACGCTGCCATCCTCACAGCGATGCGTTACTTGCTCGATGCCACTTTCGAGCAGATCCTCACCACAACCAATCCCGAAGACATTCTGAAACTCATGGCCCAGCAAGCTGTCGATCTGGTAGTGCTCGACATGAATTTCACCCTTGGTGTCAACAATGGTAACGAAGGTCTCTTCTGGCTTCGCACCATCCGTAAGCAGCATCCGCAGACACCTGTGGTATTACTAACTGCCTACGCTGATGTGAATCTGGCTGTCAAGGGACTGAAGAACGGAGCCGCAGACTTCATCACCAAGCCTTGGGACAACGACGAACTGGTGCATAAACTGAAGGATGTGCTCGATATGCAGAACGAAATCGTCAGCCTCGACGAGATGGAGAAGGAGCATATCCGTCGCACCATCGATCATTGTCATGGCAATCTCACGCAGGCTGCCGAACTGCTGGGCATCACCAGACAAACGCTCTATAACAAGATGAAAAGACTGTGATTGGGGTCGCTTTATGAATGTGCTTCTATATATAATAATAGGTATAATCGTTGTGGCTGGCGGCTGGTGGTTTATCCGACACCAGCAAAAGCTTCGCTTACGGGCCCATCTGATGCAGGAGGCTATCCGCAACAAGGACTTTACCTTCCGTATGCCAACAGACGGCATGATCTTTGGTGAGCGGGCCATGCAGGATACGCTGAATCAGTTGGGTGAAACCATCCGCCAGCAGGTTAACCAGAGTGAGGTGGAGTCGTGGGAACGGCTCACTCGGGTGTTAACTCACGAGATGATGAATGCCACAGCACCCATTACCAGTATCAGTCAGTCATTGCTGAATCGTCCCGATGTGAAAGGTACTCCCCTTGAAGATGGCATTCAGGCCATCTACGACACCTCGCGCCATCTGAGTGATTTCGTCATCAGCTATCGCAAGATGTCGGAGCTGGAGAAACCGAAGATGGGCGAAGTTGCCCTGCTGAAGATGATTGAAGACATCAGGAAAACCTATCCCCAGCTGACTTGGGAGGTGAACATCTCACCTGATATAACCGTCTGGGCCGATGCCGGTATGTTGCGACAGGTATTGATGAACCTCGTGAAGAACGCCATTGAGGCCCAGGCTCAGAAAATCGTCGTGGAAGCGCATCAAGATGAGAGATTGCCTGATTCTACCCAGAATCATAGTCCCTTGGTCTTCTATATCGGCAACGATGGACTGCCCATCCCGGCGGAAAACCGCCAGTCGCTCTTTGTGCCTTTCTTCACCACCAAGCGGAGCGGGAGTGGTATCGGTCTCTCTCTGAGTCGGAGAATGATGATTCTGCAAGGAGGCATGCTCGAACTTGTCGAGCAGCCGCGTCAGGGTTGTCGTGTCGCCTTCCTGCTCTCTATACAGTCTTCAAAGGTCTCTTCATAGCTTTTCCCAGAAAGAGCACCAGAAGGGTTACGACTGCTGTCACTATCAGCAGAATGGCCCATGAAGGGATGTTGTTCCAAAGGATTTCCCCTTCGACGCGCCATGCTGGTAAAGGCTCCATATCAGCAGGACGCGGCTGAAAGAGTTGTCCTCTTGTCAGCAGAATGATATCACCCACTTTCTCATCAAGACTGATGGCGGCAGACGACTCGCGAGCCATCTGCCGCATCCGTTCTGGAAGGTCTGAGCCCAACGTGTTCAACTTGTAGCCGAGTGTGTCGTCGAAGAGTTCTGAGAACTTGGCATATTCGCCCTCGATATTCAACTGACGCTGAAGATCGGTTTCAGGAATATAAATCATAGGTTCATCTTTCCAGACTTCAGGGCGGAGGAGCCAGCCATAGACCACCTGCTCAGGAGAGAGGCCTTTGTAGTTGCTCTTACCATAGACGGATTTCAGGAAATCAAGCGCGAAGGTAGAGAAAGGACAAAGGCGGTCTTGCCAGATGACTTGTTCGCGAGCCACCTCCCGAGCCTTTTCTGCATTAATCGTCTGGATGCTACGTGCAGAAGAGGTGAGAAGTGAGAAGTGAAAAGTGAGGAACAGCAAGAGTACACTTCTCATTTCCTCAGAACTTAGGCATAGTGGGCAGATCAACGGCCTTGACTGCCATACACTCCATTTCGATAAGCCAGCCTGGACGGCAGACGGGTGCATGAACAATCACATAAGGCTTGCCTGAGAATCGCTCCTCGTAGAGTTCCCGTACCAGGTCATAGTCGGCTGTATCACGAAGATAGACCACCATCTCAGCCACATCATTGAAGTTGCAGTCGGCCTCAGCTAACAAGGCCTCAACATTCTCCCACATGCGGTGTGTCTGCTTGACGATATCCTTTGGATACACCACCTCACCTTTATTATTAATAGAGGCTGTGCCTGATATGAAGACATGACGGCGATCGGCATAGTTCACCTGTGTGCCCCGTTCAAAGCTTACGCCATAGTCGCTGGTACGATTCAGGTGTGTAGAAGCATACAGATAGTGGATCTGTTCCTTCTTGACACCAGCGATGGCATAGTTGTCCATCTGTGAGAGCACATTAGGATCCTGCTGGCGACCTCCGATACCCGTAGAGGCGATGAAATGGGTGTTCACCGTCAGTCCCTGGGTAAAGAAGAACTGATTGCGGGCACGTACCACGCCACCATAGTTCAGATCAACATCGTTGACGAAGAACCACGTGCGGATACAGTTGGCCTCCAGCGTACAGCCCTCCTGAATCAGTTGCATGTTATACTCGTTGAAGAGCAGTCGCGTCTGGTATTCAGAGTTGGCTGCCATATTGTGGGCAGAACCGTTCCAAAGATGACGGAACTCGCCATGACGCACTTCGTACAGGCCACTCTTACCAATGCCTGTCTGGACATTTGTCATCAGATAGACCCAAAGGGCTATCTTCGTTCCGTCGAGTGGTGCCTGCTGGATGATGCTCTTGGCACAGTCTGTGACATCTGTGGCAATAACCTCATCGGCCTGATTGGCTGCATCACTGAGGAAATAACGCTTAAAAACGGCCTGTGCCCCACTGAGCGGACCTTCTATCAATTGGCTGTATGCATCCATGATGGCCTCCAGTTGCTGGGCATAGGTCAATCGCGTTGAGCCGGCATGAATCATGGCATGATACTCACAAACCTCTGTGCCATTATCAAACTGAAAGACATCGGCAAATGCATTCTCAAATTCGTATTTCATATTATTATTCACTTTTCACTTCTCACTTTTAATTTTTCACTTCTCTCACTTCTCTTTCGCTCCATAATTAATCCAACTGTCAATAAGTGGCAGAATGGTCATCTTATTCTTTTCTGAGACAAGATCGTAGTGGGCCATCGAAATGCCTTCTACGGATTGCTGATTGAGCACCATGTGAAGGACACTGTTACTCGACGCCCCTGGAGCCACAAGCTTCTTACCCTCTACTTTCTTGGAATCGACGTCGACCAATGCGCCATAGCTTTTACCTTCTGTAAGATAGAGTCCAGCGGCAGCACGATTAGAGGCACCATGACAATTGGCACAGGTCGTATTGAAATAACTGACCTGAATGGCATTCAGCATGCTGATGTCAACAGTCCCTACATCCATCTTGACAAATTCTTCAGCCTTCGAGAGGTCTACTTCCTTAAATGTGACAATGTGTTTCCTCAGACGATCGAGGATACAAAGGCGCACCAAAGTGATATTCTCCTTGATGCCTGAGAGTTCGATCGATACCTTACCATTGACAACGTCGCTGCTTGAGATGACTTTCGACATGTCAGCATACTCATCATCTGCTCCCTCGAAACCTGCGATGGATACACGATAGTCACTGGGCCAGTTCTCCAATCCAATCAGTTCGCCTTCAAGAAGTACCGTCCTTCCTTCCGGCAGGGCATTAGTCTCAGGATAGATCCGCCCGTCGTCGCAAGAGCTAAAAAGAAATACCACCAGTCCTAAAAACAGGATGAATAGATGTTTTTTCATTCTTTCAATCGTTCATTATTTCATTCTTAGAAAGCGTACTGTAGCATCACTTGTGCCGTTTGGGTGCAAATGCCGAGGTCGTCGATATCACGATCGAGCTGCGTCTCATGACCTGTGCGACCGATGTACTGATACATCGCAGAGAGCTTGATATTGGTCTTGGGGATGAAGAAGTTGACGGTGGCTGCAGGCATATTCAGGAATCCGTCTTTGCTGCTGCCGTTGCGATCGTAGAAATCATAACGAAAACCCAGTTGCCAACGGGGATGGACGAAATAGCCCACCTGGGCATAGCCTCCCCAGTAATTGAAGGACTCGTCGACCTTCTGACGTTTGGTAAATCCGATATGCATATAGTAAGCTTCTGCTCCTACATACCATCTGTTTTTTAGCATGGCAAACTCCACACCAGCACGGAAGTCGTTGGTTGACTCGTTCTCTGACTCCACATTGTAGTTAGCACTCAAACCAATGAGCATCTTGTCTTCATGCAACAGCTTTGGGTTTCCCTGTGTCATCGGCATGGCACCCTTAGGCTGAAAAGTCAAACGACCGGCATAGAGCAACGAGGGAATATGGAGATCGTCGCTGATGGTCTTGGTGGCACCATTCTGTGCGCTACCTGTTCCATTCCAGAGTCCTACTTGATAACCAAACTTGTTGGCAACGAATCCATGAATCTCTACACCAAGATCGAAACCTGTGCCAATGCCTGGGGTGACAGCATTGAGCGAATATGGCAAAATGGCTACAGCTGTCAGTGAGGTGGGCAGTGAGGGGAATAGCGTCTCACCAAGTGTTGTCAGATAAGCATGGGTAAAAGGAGTCTTGAACTTACCTGCACGGAAACGCAGTTCTGGGCAGACGGCATAATCAATCCAGGCTTGCTGAAGAATATTCCCTCCAGAGGCAGCTGCGTTCACACAGACATTATAATCAATTTTGCCAAAGGCCTTACCTGTGAATCCGATAATGGCATAGGGTATGGCAAAACCTGAATTGGCGACGTTGTCCTGATTGTAAGCTTTGTCAAGTCCTTCATCATCATAGTATTTGAAGTTTGCCGTAGTCTGCATAAACAGATAGGGCTTGAACACAAAACTCCCATCGTTTGACTGAAGAGTAAAACCGCGATCGTCTGCGATAGGAATCACTCCGTTATCCATGTTCAACTTACTGGCTTCAGTCTGCTCTACTGCTTTAGTATTGCTTTCCGTCTCTGTCTCAGCAAAAACTGTGGCCGACATGGTGGTTGCCATCAGAATGGCGAATAATCTATTTGAATTCATTACTATTACTTATTTACCTTTTTACATATTATATCTTTTCACAGTGACCAAAGGAACTGAACAAGCTGGTCGCGCTCTTTCTTGCTCATGTTCTTAAACTTGTTCTTTGAGGCTTCACCCTCTCCGCCATGCCACATAATGGCTTCGACAAAGTTACGGGCACGACCGTCATGCAGAAAGTAAGTATGTCCGTTTACTTTCTTCTGAAGACCTACACCCCAAAGTGGTGTCGTGCGCCATTCGTTTCCTCTGGCCAAGCCACTGACAAAGTTATCATTCAGACCAACGCCCATGATTTCAGAGCCCATGTCATGGAGCAGGAAGTCAGAATAGGGATGAATCGTCTGTCCACCAAGCCAAGGCAGTTCTGTACCAGCCAGAAGTGTCGAGCCACGTGTCTTGGTATGAAGTGTTGTAACGTGGCAAAGATGACAGCCTGCCTGATAGAACAATTGTTCGCCTGCTTGCACATCAGCGTTGTTGACATTTCGGCGAGCAGGAACAGCAAGTCCCTGCATATAGAGGTCCACATCTTCCATGCTTCTGGTGTCGACATCAAGCATGTCGTATGCCAGTCCCATCATGGATCCTTCCTCCATTTGTCGCTGTCCTTCACAAATCTCCTCAGGATAGCGGCTATTGGTCATACCCATGTCACTGGAGAAACCAAGTTCTACGGTCAGGTCTGCATGCTGGGCTTTATTGCCTGAGAGGCCAAGTTGAAGCTTTCCTCGTTCGTTGATGTAATTAGCGCGTCCGCTGATACCCCATTCAGGATAGTTGCTCTTTCGGGCAAGAGCCTCAATTTCCGATTGATCGAGCGACATAATCTGCCCCATACCGACATGACGGAGGGGAACACGGACTGTACAGAAGAGGTCATCAGGACTTATACTGTCGGCATACCATTCTGTAATGCTCCATTTCGGCACACAGAGCGTATATTGCTCCCCATCAGGGAAGGTATAGGTCATCGAGTCGATCTTCACCTTCAGTTTTCCTTCTGGATGGACGCCGTAAATTGCCTGATCATGAATCACACGACCATAATTAGGGAAAAAGGTTCCGTTTTTACGAGTAATGTAGATAAGCGAGGCGGTAAAGCCATAAGGACCTGAACCGTCGTCGCTGCCATTTTTGAAACTGGTCCAATAAGTAGGCTCCGTTCGTCCTGCATTGCGATGACAGCTACCACAGCTATATCCGGCATAGACAGGTCCGAGACCTCCACCATGGCCATTCTCATTGGAGGTTTTCACGTTGTCGTAGAGGCGGTCGCCGGCATTGAAGCGGTTGGCATATTCACCAGATAGCCAACGGGCTGCCTGATCGTAGGCAACGGAGGAGTTGTAAAACCCCGTTGACGTACCTGCAGACATCGCATAGCCTTTTGGTATCTTGATATCCTCTACATCCAACTGTTCACTCTCATCACAAGCGATGAGAGTGAACAGAGATATAAATATTAATGGAATTCTAAAGTATTTGTTCATAGGCACCTCCTATTTACTTGGTGGCATCCTGCAAGAACGGCTTTAACTCATTCTCCAGAACATCACCCAGATCAGCACATGCCTCCATAGCAGCCTTTGCCTCAGAAGAATTGATATTGTTGCGGAAAGGCTGAGGAATAGCCTGAATGGCATCAGCAGCACTCTTGATGGCATCCTTCACCTTTGTATCAAGTGGAGCATTATACTTAGCAACCAACTTCGACAAAGAGTTAGCGTTGATGCTGCCATCACGCGAACCATAGTAAGCATTACGGATAGAGAGGATGTTGTTTGTATAGTCGTCACGAGAGTGCCAGCTGTACCAAGACTCTACAGCATAGAGAGCCTCTGTTGTCTTGCCAGATACGTAGAGGCTGTAAGGATCGCCGATCTTGGCATCACCAACCTCACCAGCAATGTCGATACAACCATCGATAAGCTGTTCGATGCAACTGAGTCCGCTAGTGAAGTCACCACCGTTATGACTCTTGAACGAAGCTGCATAGCCGTTATTCCATGCGTCGACAAGTGTGGTTACATCTTTTACCAGCAACTGTGCCGTATTTCTCATATACTGTGCCCAAGCCGTTGCATTAGATTCATTATAGACTGCATTCGCAGCTTCTCCGTCGATAGCAGTATCTGTCAGGGTACGAGCCTTACCATCGCGGAATGCCAGGAACTCCAGTGTGTGGAATCCACGCACATTCTGAGCTGCGGCGATAGCCTCATCATCCTCGTCGTAGTCGCCTGTCCACTCCATCTCGTTCCACTGTTGTGACTCCAGCAATTTGACAATCGCCTCCTGGTCGAGAGGCCAAGAGTCCATATTAGGATCCAAGCCGTAATCAGCAACAGGACCGAAGAGGAACGCCTCGCTTGACTCCCAAGGTTCACGAGCGGTAAGCCAAGCATTGCAGACTGCCTGGAAATTGGCGTCAGAAGGTGCATTACCAAAAGATACGACCGCATTGTAGAGGGCGGTATTCTTAGTCTTTAGGTCATTGTAAGTAGGAAGAACCACATTGTCTACATACTGATTGATAATAGCATCATACTCAGCATCGAGAATCTCAATTTTGCTCTCTTCCTTTTTGTCATCGTCACTGCTACAAGCGGTGAAAGCACAGAGTCCCATCATAGCGAGACCCATCATCAAAACATTCTTTTTCATTTTAATAGTTGTTAATTATTTGTTACTTTTCGTTTTTCATTTCTACACTTCTCACTTCTTAAAGAACCATCCGATATAGGCAATGCCGATACCAAATTCGTTCTCGCTGTTATAGGCACCCTTGCCGAATACTTTGTTTGTACCAATCTGTCGAGTCGTATAATCCGCCTTGACAACAAGATTAGGCAGAGCCTTCCAGTTGATACCAAAGTTCCATTTGCTGACCTGACAACGAGCATCCATCACATCCATACCCTCTCCTTTCTCTTGAGGATTATAATACTCATACTGTGCGAACGGATAGATAACAGGGAAACGCTTGCCACCACCACAGATACTCTTCAGGTTAAAACCAATCTCAGCATTGTATGAGACGGCACGCTTGGCGATAGGAGTCAGACGACTGTAACCCGATTTGTTCGACAGCTTTCCATTTTTGGCTCCAACTTTGTCTGCATGGCCAATATTTCCAGAGAGATAGTTGACACGAGCTGTCAGATATTTATTGATATACTGAGCATCTACTGAGTAGATGGTCACTGGAATCTTACCAATCTCATCATAGGTAATCAGCTTATCGGAGTTGGCACCAGCATTGGCACAATAGTAGATAGAACCACCTATACGTAACCCCGGAACACCCGTATAATTCAGTCTGGCAACATAGGCTGGGCTGGTGAAGTTGTCACCTTCGAAGAGTCCCTGCTTACCACCACGCACCCACTTATTACGATCAAAGCCATTGGCATTCAATCCTGTAACTATCATGGCCTCATAATCGAATGTACCATAACCCTTACCGAACTTACCCAGAAACTCAATACCTGTCTCGTGCCAAGTGCAAGGGATGATCGTTGACTCGCCTTCAGGACGTGAAGACCCAAAGAAGTTGATGGGCTCATGGTGCTCATTCGTCAGACCAACAGGCACGATCAGATGACCTGCACGGATATTGAACTCAGGAACAATCATACGGGTGATGTGAAGTTGTTCAAGAGCCACTTCTCCACCCTTTTCTACTTCTGTCTCATACTCTCCGTTCTCAGTATTCTCCAGTTCGTAGGAAGTTCCTGTTCCTCCGTATTCAAACTCAATCTCAGCACCAAGAATCCATTTCGGCGTAAACTTATAGTCGAAAGCCAAGACAAAACGAGGGACGGAAATCGTGTTGTGATGCTGTTTGGCATTTCCTTCCTGATGACCATAGAAACGGTTAATACCATAATCCTTGAAATTGGCAACCACCTCGCCATAGCCTCCAAAACGGAACTTATCATATCCAATTGTATCTGGCTCTGCGGCCTGTGCCAAACCTGTCATTGCGCTCAAAACAAGCAGACTAAATAGCTTTTTCATTTTCGTAATTTATACCTTATCATTCACAAAATCGACTGCAAAGGTACAGCTAAAAGCACTGTATGACAATACCTAAAAATGGTGAAATCGCTTTAAATCAGGCATTTTTCGAAATATGAGATTATAAAAATACCTAATTGTGATTATTGCGAATGTGGGAAATAATGCCTAACTTTGCACCCAGTAATCAATAATAGGTAAAACAAGATGAAAAATCAAAAGATGTATGAGGCCGATGACAAGATGATATCCCTCATTCGTGACAATTATGACCTATTGCAGATGTTAGGGAGTTTTGGCATCAGTCTTGGTTTTGGCGATAAGACGGTGAAAGAGACCTGTGATGACAACAATGTGGATACATACACATTCTTAGCGGTTGTCAACTATACCATTAACGGTTATGGTGAGTTCGATGCAGACGAGCAGCTCTTCGTTCCTACCTTATTGCATTATCTCGAGGCCAGTCATGCCTATTTCCTCGATTTTCAGTTGCCCTATATCCGGCGGGAGCTGCAGGAGTCGTTGGATGAGAGTGAATCGCTCGCCAAACTCATCCTCCGTTTCTACGATGAATATGCCCACGAGATACGTCGCCACATGAAATACGAGCAAAAGACACTCTTTCCTTACGTGCAGTCACTGATTGAAGGTCACCCTGCCAACGACTATAATGTGGACACCTTTTCGAAGCATCACGGGGCTACCGACAAGAAATTGCGCGAGCTGAAACTACTGATCATCAAGTATCTGCCTCAGGACGGACTACACAACAACCAGCTTACCGCCACGTTGCACGATATCTACGAAAACGAAGTATGGCTTCGCCAGCATGCTGAGGTTGAGGATCATATCTTTGTACCTGCCATCCGCCATCTGGAGCAGCAAACGAAACAGAGTGACGTAACGCGAAAGATCTCAGGCATGGTGTTTAAAGCTGGAGCAAGCCAGAATCCTGACGCCCTCTCTGATCGAGAGAAGGACGTGATTATCTCATTAGTTCAAGGTATGTCAAACAAAGAGATCGCCGACCACCTGTGTATCTCGGTTAATACGGTCATCACCCATCGTCGGAATATCGCCAGAAAACTACAGATTCACTCTCCGGCAGGACTTACCATCTACGCTATCGTCAACGGACTTGTGGACATTTCAAGCGTTAAACTATAGGGTATTACAGGTTACTAATGCCCCTGCAAATACCTACTTTTGATTAATCTGCTTTTACTCATTATCGCAAGTGCGCAATGCTTAAACACTCTGTTTTAGGTATTGCGCACTTCAATTATTCGTCGTACCTTTGCAGCCGAAAAAATGAATCAACAATGACAACAACAAGAACAACGATCCCTACAGAGATGAAGGTGCTGATGAACCATATCTATGAACTGAACAAGGGCATACGACAGATGGTGCTGTTCACGTGTAATAAGAAATATGGTCAACTGGCAGTAGAAAGACTGGAAAGTCAAGGCATACCTTACGTGTTACAACCCGCTGGGCAGCAGAATCTGAATGTCTATTTCGGACGCCATGAGTGTCTGGAGGCCATACGGCTCATCGTCACCCGCCCTCTGAATCAGCTCACACCCGAAGAAGACTTTATCCTCGGCGCCATGCTTGGATACGACATCTGCGCACAGTGCGAACGCTATTGCAAGCGTAAATGTCAGAACCTCAACCTGGGGTGCTGGCGGACTACAGGATGATTGGTAGCCCAAATCACCCCGGACTTATAATCACAGGTATAAAATTCATAAAGTATTTGTTTAGTTTTAGTGATGAGGTGGTTGACTGAGATAGCCAGCCACCTCATACGTTTTGTGATGCCTCACTTAACGACAAACTTCTTTCCATTACGGATGTAGATGCCGCGACGGAGCGAATTGGTAACACGACGGCCCTGAAGATCGTAAACGGCGTCAGAAGTCTCTGACGAGCTGCGTAAACCTTGAATACCCGTTGCAGGGTTAGTGCAATAGCCCCAAATAGTAACACCATTGCGGTTAAGGGCTGTAAAAGCGATCGTCTTGTCGCTAGTAGGCTCCAAAGTCTGTTCTACGATAACCCCCTTATATTCCTTATCGAGGTTAATGGTGATATAAGAGGTTCCCTCCTTTATGCTCCATGTGCCAGTAGTACTACCCGTTATGGTACCATCGGCATTCAACTCGATATCTACGGGCTTGGCCAGTTCTTTTACCCTATGATCCAATTTGAAAGGATGAGTGAGCAATTTATAACTGCCTGCAACCTGGGTGGTTGGGACTTGCTGTGAAGTTGCGATGTCGGCACTTTTCACCGTCTCACCAGTATATTCGAATGGTGCAGCCACCAACCAGCCGTCTTCATTCTGGAACACCTGATGAACACGTACCTCATGCTCTTCACCACGGTTCTGGAATCGAGTATGATAAACCAGATATGTACGTCCATCCTCTGCAGCGATAATGGAGTTATGCCCCTGAGAACGCTCGCTATTTTTGCCTTTGGTCTGATTGCCCCAGTCACCATAAGCTCCAAGGATGTTCACACCACGGTTGTCGTTGGCATCGGGGCCAAAGTCCAACTTATAACTGGCAAAGACAGCATCAGTGCCTCGTGCATCCAGATAAGGACCGTCAGGTTTCTCTGAACGGAATACACGCATCTGATAACCACCATTGTTGTAGTCGCCAGCAACACCTCCTACTGCCAATCCGCCATAAGTGACAAAAAGGAAATAATAACCTCCTATATACTCAATATAAGAAGCTTCGCCTGAGACGTAATAGCCTCCTGCTATCTTCTTGCCAAAATAGGGATCGACGGTGATACCATTGCCAGAGCCCGTAAGTTCGTAAGTGACATCATAATCGCGTAGACCGGTATTCTCATCGAGTTCGAGCATCCAGATACCTCCACTCCAAGAACCATAGGTCATCCATAACTTGCCTTCCTCGTCATAAAACACGCAAGGGTCGATATTATTGGGATAACGATCTCCCCATTTGTCACCAGTAGCATAACGCTCAGGTAACGAACTTTGAGGGCCTAATACCAATTCAAAGTCGGTTTCCTTATATTCCGTACCATTCTTAAAACCACTGATAACGACTGGCCCCTGATAGAGGTAAGGACCTTCGATATTGTCAGCTGTGAGAAGAATAATACTGGAGTACCAAGCATTGCCATTGATACTGAGGTACATGCACCATTTCTTCAACACCTTATTATATATAACATCAGGTGCCCACATATTCCCATCGACATTGTAGCCGCTGCCACCTTTAGCCGACCACTTCGTAGCACTGAAAGCTGGGAAATCTACGTCAGCGCCACCTTTCTTTACTTTCTTTACTGCTGGGGTCTCGAAAGCCACATTGTTTGCAGCATTGTCGCTTGTAGCCGTCTTCCAAGGAGCCGTAAAGGCCGTCCAACTCATCAGATCGGTAGTCTTGGCGGCCGCACGATGTGAGCCAAAGATGTAATACGTCTTAGAACTTGGATCCCAGACGATACTGGGGTCATGCACACTAACACGCTTCAGTTCATAGGCGGTTGCTGAGACCGCAAATAGGGCCGAAAATAGGCAAAACAGGTATTTTTTCATCATTCAGTAGTTTATTTTTTAATTTTCTCCGCAAAGATACAAAATCTTTTTTTTATTTGCAAGTTCTTTGGCATTATTCTTCCCAACGAAATACAGCTCCATTGCGTCGGGCTGGGTCTGCACCAGGGAAATCCATCGAATAAGGACTGCCTGTAGTCGGGTTTTTACCGATATATCGATGGGTGCGCATCGACATCAGCATAAATTCATGATTCAAGTAGTCCTGCCACAGGAAAACTTCGGCTTTCGATTCATCCGCAGTCAAACGCACATCGCCAGCAATACCATATCCAGAGCAGAACACATAGCGCCCATCCTCACACTGGAGAATGACTTGCCCTTGTCCCTTGTCGATAAGTCGGAAACGCGTCTGCACGCTATGATCAGAGGCGTCTGTGTCGTACATCAGACCATGAGGCAGCGCTATCATTGGCTTTTCTGTAGCAAGATTGACGATGCGGAAAGTCTTTCCGTAAGGGATATTGCCACTTCGGTCTGCTTGTGGTTCCTCGACGGCAAAATTGTCGAACTCTGCATAACCGCCATTCTTACCCTTATGGTTGAAGGCGAAAAGTGCATGGCGTGATCCCTGAAAAGAGATGAGTTGATAGCTAAGCGGCATTTCGCGACCTACCTGCTGATAACTGGCTCCATCGAACGAATATTCATAATGGGCACGATCGTGGTCGTAGTCGCCCACCATGCGCAGCCATAACTTCTCACTTTTCACTTCTCCACTTCTTACTTCTACTGTGTCATTTGTAGCTTGTTCGAAACAACGTAGTGAGAGTGTCTTGCCGTCCTTAACGACTCCTATCCACGAGCAAGGAACATTAATATTACCAAGGCCTGCTACATCGCCATCTTTCATCCCTTTCGTAAATAACTCGACAGTCACAATGCTCTTGGGACCTATAACACGTTGGGTAAGCGTGTTACGAGCCCACATCAATTGCTCTGCAGGCATCGACTGCAGACGCAGGCGACCGTTCTTCAGACTCCACTTACTATCGTCAGGATTATGATTCCATTGCCAAATGGGCTTGAGTTTTTTTGAGGAGTGTGGAGTGTGGAGTGAGGAGTGAGAATAGTTAAAATCGTCACAACGATTGTAAGGAGCATGGGGAGTCATCTCACTCCTCACTCCACGTTCCTCTCTCCTCGAAACTTCGGGCTTGAACCAGGTCCTCGGAGCACGGCCGAGATTACCTTCAAGGCCGAGCATAGGCCAGCCGTCTTTCCAGGTGATGGGGGCGAGGGTGACTGTGCGACCTATCGAATGGAAGTCCATCATCAACAGCGCCCACCACTGTCCACTTTGGTCCTCAACGATACCACCCTGATGAATATTCGTGCAGGCGGTAGCATCCTTGTCGACCTCGGGGATACCAAACTTGGTACCATCATGGCCGATACGATATAGTTCATCCTGAGGAACTTGCGTCAGTGGAGCTGCATGATAGCCAAAGGTCTCATCGGCAGTAATGGTAATCGTTTCATAAGGTCCCCAGATACTCTTTGAACGTGAGCAGAGGGTACGTCCATTAGGACGATAATCGGTAGAGATGAGGTAGTACATTCCACCTATTTTATACATATGATGCCCCTCCCCTACAGCATTTCCCTCTGGGATGATGGTACGCTCCGTCTCTTCGATGGAGCCGCTCATATCTGGTTTCAGTTCCGTACACTTAACCTCGCCATAACCATGAATGGCGTAGATCTTACCATCGTCATCGAAGAGTACAGAGAGATCGTAGATACGACCTTGCATATTATGGTGTTTCCACGGTCCGCGAATATCCTTAGAGGTATAGCACTGCAAGCCCTTGCCGTTGATGTTGGTAAACACGTAGAACTGTCCGTTAGCGTAACGGATGGCAGGTGCCCACACCCCCTGACCATAGATTTCCTTGTGATTTTTCAGAGAAAAGGCATCATCATCGAAGTCGAAGCGGTCGAAACAATATGAGATATTCTCCCAGTTGACGAGATCCTTCGAGTGCAATATGACCAATCCTGGCACAGTATGCATAGTGGTTCCAGCGAGGTAGTAATCATCGCCAACACGGAGGATATCGGGGTCGGAAAACTCGTCGTAGAACAGGGGGTTAGTAAACGTACCATTGCCGTTGTCGGCAGTCCACGACTGAGCGTGAACTGTCATCAACGAAAAGTGAAAAGCGAAAAGGAAACAAATCGCTATCAAATTTATTTTTAAACTAACTCTGAATCTTTTTTTACTAACTTTACAATCCATAACTTTTCACTTTATCACTTTTCGTTTTATTTATTTAATTCAATTTGGGCCATCCATCAGAAGTCCAGTGGATGGGACGCTGGATCAGGATTGAAGCACCTCCGTGCGCAACGCTGTAACCATGGCAGATAAAGATATCCTCACCATCAAAGGTATATGCTGCACAGTGTCCGGCTGCTTCAAAATTCGTCTTGTCGCCTTCGAGGAAAAGCATGCCGCCACCATCGCGCATGTCCTTGCCTTCTGGGTCGAGATAGGGGCCATCAACAGTCTTGCTACGCCCTACAGCCACTCGATAATTGCTCTTTGAGCCTTGACAGCAGTAATCCCATGAGACGAAAAGATAATAATAATCGTTGTGTTTGAAGATAAATGGAGCTTCGATCGCATTAGGTCCGGCAAAGTCGGACGTAGGATTCTTTGGAGGATTAGGATTGACAGAAAGGGATTTCTTACCGTCAGGACTACTCAGATTATAACGACGGGCGATAGTACGAGGCTTCTCACCTGCCGCAATATGCATGGTTGTGTCTAGACGGGCAAGCTGTATGCCATCCCAGAAAGACCCCCAGACAAGCCAAGGCTGGTCGTTCTCGTCGATGACAAAGTTAGGATCAATGGCATTCCAGTTATCCCGATTCTCGCGCGAGGTAACAATACAGCCTTCATCGTTCCATATCGGGAAACTGAGAGAGCGACTAGAAAGCAGGCCGATTGTCGAGCCATTTCTTCCAAAGGTAGAGCAACTATAAGCCATCCACCAACGGCCATGCCACTGAATGATATCAGGAGCCCATACATGATGAGTAAAACCAGGCACAGAGTCGTGAGCCCACTTTGGAATGACTGACATGACGGGACTAGGTGATACAGTCCAGGTCTTACGATCCTTTGAGGTCATCTGCTGGATGCCCATGCCAGTGGCAAAGATATGATACGTGCTGTCCTCGTAAGCCATCACGGGGTCATGCACCATTGGGGTGTCGGTTTGAAATGGTTCGGTCGGAAAGTGGCGACGCTGCTGTCCTGCGGCTGAGACAGACACAAAGAGTGCTAACAGCGACCACATGATTGTCTTCGCTTTCATCGGATTGTTTTTTTAAGAAGGAAAAGATAAAGGGGACGGGCTTCAAACAGTCCGCCCCCTCTGAAAGAATACTAACTAATTAATTAAATTATGTGGAAAAACAGGTCTCTTACTCGAAGATCAAGTGGCTTCCGTCAACGGTGAAACGGAAGAACAGATCCTGTCCATCAACAGGACTAATACCGATGTAGTCCTGCTTATAGGTCTTTCCATCATTGCCCTTCATGATGCATTTTACATCAGCAGAGCTGCCACTGTTGGTAACAGAGACTGTACACATGGCCTCGTCCATAGCTGCAAGCCATGCACCCCAGTCGCTTTGGCCACCACTTGGTGTACATGCAGCATAGCTATCGCCCCAGCCATAATTGTCAGCACGAACTACAGCATATTCCGAATTGTCCTCACGTGTCAATACAACACAGAAGTTGTTCCAGTTATTGGCTCCGTTAGTGAAGTTCTTAATGCGTGTAGAACAAGTGTAGCCTGCAGGCACATTCCACATATCAGAGTGAGCACCCCAGAACGCTGTCGAGTTATCCTCTGCTCCTATAACATTATCGAACTCGATATGAGAACCGTCAACGGTGAATCGGAAGTAGAAGTCGTTAGCATCGATGGTGTTGATACCCTTATACTCCTGAGTATAGATTTTACCGTCTTTGCCAAACATCACAGCCTGAACATCAGCCGTACCGTCGCCATGATTGGTGACTGCCACGTTAACCTTGGCGCCATCCATAGCCTTCAACCATGCACCCCAATCGCTCTGTCCGCCACTGGTTGTGCAGGCAGCATAGCCGTCGCCCCAACCATAGTTATCAGCACGAACCACAGCATACTCGGTATTATCCTCACGGCAGAGTACTACTACGAAGTTATTCCAGTTGTTAGCACCACTGGTGTAGTTGGTGAAGCTTGTATAGAAGGTTTCCTTCGGACCAACTTTGATATTCTCTGAGTGTTCGCCCCAGAACGGTGTGGAATTATCGGTGCTTCCAACGCTGGTGTACAGCTTGTCAACAATATCGAAGGTAGTAGAAGCCATGACGGCCTTATCAATCAGCTCGCCCTTAAATGTCTTGTTATAGGCAACCAAGAGCGTCTTTGTACCTAAAGAGTTCATGTCAGGAACAGCCTGGAACGAGAGTTCTGCGGCTGGTATATCCTTAGAAACACCCTGCTCAAACTGTACTGTAGCAGTTACATTAGCAAAAGCTTCTTCAATCTTAGAACCCAAGAGCACTTTCTTAGGAACACTATTAAGTGTCATTGACAGAGGCTGCTTATCCTCTCTAGATGTGTAACCACCGATAGGCTCAATTGTAGAACCGAGGAAGCTGACAAGCGAACCCTCGACACCAACACGGCAAGCCAAGTCTTTTTCAGAGCCTGTAGAGGGGAATGAACTGGTCTGAGTATAGGTCTTAGTCAGCGTACCATTGGTCATTTCAATGAAGAGACCACCGTTAGTACGATCGACGGTCAACGTAATCAAGCCATTCATCTGCTGAACAGAGCCGTCAGTATCGTCACTACCAGAAGAGTTGGTAAAGTTTCCACCTACAAGGCTTCTATCGATTTCTGTTCCTGTCGTATTCCACTCAGAGTTTTTGGTGGGGTCGTTATCGAAACGGATTACACCATACTCATCACCTAAAGCGCCAGGGAAATCATTCAGAACGATATAGAAGTTCTTATAATACTTGTTGTCAGGATTCACGGTGAGGTTGAACTGAGCCTGCCACTTCTGACCTGCAGGGACAACGTATGTCTTACCTAAAGTCCAGAAACCAGCACTAAAGTCTGCCTTTCCAATATCATATACGTCTTCCTGCAAACCTTCTATCACTGGACCTTGACTCTGGTTCTTCTTAGCTTCGGCAATAGAGTCTGCCTTTGCAGAAATCCAGCTAGGAGCACCAACGGTGTACAATTCACCGCCCTCGCAGCTCGTCAGAAGCATCAACCCTAATGCTGCCGAACAGAAGACTGTTGCTAATTTATTTATATATTTCATAATTCTTTCGTTTAACTTGTTAATGATAACCTTATCTTACTTGTTGAGATCAACCACAGGATGGATGGGCCAACCATTTGTTGTATAAACACTTTCGTTGCTTGTATTTGTGTTAGCGGAGTTACCCACCAGTTTGGGGTTGGCATTCAGGATACCCTGATAAATGGGGATGAACTCATGTCCTTCCTTCCAAGTATCGTATGAGCTCTTGTCGCAATTTGGTTCTTCAACAGGATCCTTCGGTGTAAAATCGAGATCACCTGCCTCATAAGCAGCCTTCGTCCAGAAGTTGACGGCTCCATGCTCCCACAGTTGATGCAGACGGCTAGGGTTATAGAACCATCCCCAACGGATGAGGTCAAAACCACGACCATACTCGCAACCAAACTCCTTCGGACGCTCAACGTTGGCAATCTGCTCGAACAGCTTGTCAGCAGAATCAAAGTCAGCGAGCTTCAGGTTTGCCAGGCCAGCACGACTACGCACCTGGTTGATCCAGTCGATAGCCTGCTGTGTAGGACCATTTATCTCATTCTCACACTCAGCAGCACGGAGCAGTACATCAGAGTAACGCATGATACGGAGGTTAATACCGCAGTGCAGACCTGTAACTACGCTAGAGTAAAGGTTTGTACGCATATTCGTGTACTTAGCGATAGGCAGACCTCCAAAGTTATTGTTTGTCACAATAAAGTTGTCGGCTGTCATAGGAGCAGTAAAGGCTACGTTGCCATTCTCAAAACCTTCCCACTCTGGCTCGTAGGTTCCGATAGTCCAGTAAAGACGGGGATCCAAAGAACCGCTGGTAGTGCGCTCGGCCTTGAACAGGTTATAAAGCCAAGGTGAAGCAGAGAGGTCAGCCCAACCACCGAAGACACCAGGAGTATAGTTACTCTCAATAGCATGACCCTGAGTAGCGTTGGCACTGGTGTTCACAGGTGTCCACTCGTCGTCGGTACCCTGTGAGCCATAGTCCAGGAACTGAACCTCATAGAGGCTCTCGCCATTGTTCTCGTAGGCAGGACCCTCACGGAAGTTATCACCATAGTTCTTCATCAACTTATAAGTACCATACTTGCCACCGATGATATCTTTCAGGACGTTAAGCGCCTTCTGCAGATTATCTTTTGTCGGATGCATCATCAGAGCACGGGCATAAAAGCCTGCAGCAGCACCGCAAGTGGCACGACCCTTGGCCCATTCGCCACCGGCATCACGAGAAGGAAGCAGTGTCATAGCCTCAGTGAAATCATTTTCTGCCTGATTAAGTACCTCGTCGTATGAGCTGTTCTCTGAATAGAGTGTCTCCAGTGAAGAATAATCCTCATAGTTAAGCATCAGAGTCGGATTCTGATAATAGCCAGCCAGGTTATAGTAGCTCAATCCACGGAGGAAGTGAGCCTGACCTACCACTCGTTTCATATCATCTGACAAAACCGAATTGTCCTGGCCAGCACGATAAAGGATATAGTTACATACATTGATGGTATAATACCAGTCACGCCATACCCACTGGTCCATTTCGTTATCTACAGCTGCATTCAGATCATCGTAAGGCAGATACCATACCTGAGAAGAGTTCCATACCTCATCGCCTCGGCAGACATCATAGTTGTAACCTACACGGGCATAGGTTCCCTCCATACGAGTATGGTTATAGGCTGCGATGACACATTCCTCCAATTCCTTGGCTGTTGAGCCAAAGGTGCTTGCAGTCTGCTGATTGACGTTTACCACGTCCAGCTTATCTTCGCACGATGTCATCGTGCCAAGGCCCAGAATCAGGGCAAGTGAAATTTTATATAGTTTCATATTTATTACCTTATTTATAATTATAACATCCAGCCATTAGAATGAGAAGAGGAGACCACCCATGAAGCTGCGAGCGCTGGGATAAGAACACCAGTTGAGACCTGGGGTAAATGTACCACCTGCATAGTCAACGTTATATCCGTGATACTTTGTGAAAGTATAGAGATTCTGAGCAGATACATACACGCGTACACCGCTGACAATATTCTTGAAGATCTTGTCAGGCAAGTTGTAACCCAACTCTATATTAGCAATCTTCCAATAAGCTGCATTCTGGATCTTACGATCGCTGAACAGATCGTTCCAAGCCATTGTGGCATTGTTAGAGAGATAGGTACGGGGAACACCAGAGACATAGGTATCACCAGACCACTGGTTTGCGCCAAGGACATCCACATCCTTGTTGCCATAACCATAGCATGAGTTCAGGTTGTTGTAGATACCATCAGTAACGTGATAGTTCAGAGCACCGAAGGTTGAGATGCTCAGATCGAAGTTCTTGTACTCCAGATGTGCACTCAGACCGAAGTTGATCTTTGGCAGGCCACCACCCAGGACTACACGGTCCTCATCGGTAATCTGACCATCACCATTCATATCCTTATACAGGCAGTCACCTACATTTGAACCAGGCTGATTGGCTATAGCGTTGTGAGCATCGAGTTCTGCCTGTGTACGGGCGATACCCTCGTAGACATAACCATAGAACTGACCAACTTCCTGGCCAACGATGGTGATATAATCCAGATTGTTAGGATCACGATAGGTCTCTGTACCGAAACCAAGTGAAGTAACCTTATTCTTCAGTGTGCTGAAGTTGGCACTGATCTGATGCTTCAGAGCGTGGTCGTTGTTACGATAGGTCAGAGAGAACTCCAGACCGCTGTTCTCCATAGAAGCAGCGTTCATGGTAACCTCTGAATTGGCAAAACCACCACTGTTGGGCACAGGTACATGTGAGAAAAGCAGATCCTGAGACTTGTTCTTATACCATTCTGCTGTGAACTCAATACGGTTATTGAAGAATGCCAGGTCGATACCAACGTTCATGGTCTTCTTCTTCTCCCAATATACATCCTCAACTACGAAGGTAGAAGCAGCAGAACCAGTTATAGGCTGGTTGCCAAAGCTATAGGTCATATTGTTACGAGCCATCGTCATCTGATAAGCACCGTCGGCGATGTTCTCATTACCAAGTTCACCGTAGCTGGCACGAATCTTGAACATATTAACGATGTTATGATTGATTGGGAAGAACTTCTCCTTATCGAAACGCCAACCAATAGAGATTGAGGGGAAGGTATCCCAGCGGCGATTCTTTGACAAACGTGAGCTACCATCACGACGAACAATGGCAGAAAGCAGGTACTTGCCGTCGTAATCATAGTTCAGACGAGCAATATAAGAAGCCATTGTATGCTTATATTCGAACGACTCGGCATTTCTGTCCATTGCGTTCTGGATCTGCAGATAGTAAGGCTCTGTAAAGTTGACACCCCATGCAGTCAGAAGGTTGGTATTCTCCTGCTCAAAAGTCTGGCCGACAACCAAGTTAGCATGATGCAAACCGAATGTTCCGTCATAAGTCAGTGTATTCTCAATCAGGGCATCAGTGTACTTGCGATGACCCTTTGTCAACTTCTCATTACTCTTATCAAGATAAACACGGTTACTCTGAATCCAAGCTGAGATCCAAGTCTTGTCATTAGCATGAGTAGAGCTGTATGACAGATTCAGCTTGTAAGACAGCTTATGGTTCTTGCTCTTAACACCGATCATATCCAGAATATCGACATCAGCAGAAGCTGTACCCACGAAACGGTCTACAATCGTATTGCGCTGGAACAGATTGTTCACAAGCAGTGGGTTGGCAGCTGAGATATCACCATGTACGGTATCATAGTAAACACCGTAGCCGTATGCGTCATAGTTCCAGTTGTTGGCAGCACCTACCTTGTCGTCCAAAACCCATGTAGATTCGTCATAAGCCTTGATTGTTGGTTGCATGGCCATCGCACCACCGAGTACGTTCCATCCTGCCATACCATACAGACCCTGGATGTAAGGCTGGTCGTTGCCGACACCGATACCGTCCTGGCTAGAGTGTGAATAAACGAAGCTAGTACGGAATTTGATGAACTTAGTATCCATCGTGTTGTTAACACGAGCAGTGAAACGCTCATAGTTAGGACCTGCACCTTCAAGAGTACCCTTCTGCTTGAAGTAGTCCAGACCTATATTATAAGTATTGTGTGCACCACCACCACTGAGGTTCACGTTGTGGTTCTGACGGATACCAGTCTTGAAGACTTCGTCAAACCATTTGGTGTTGGTATTGTCCTGGAACTTATATACATTATCAGAAACCTTGCTGTATCCAGCAGGCAGAGGAGTACCAGAGTTAGCAGCTGCCTGACCCAGATAAGTGCTGTACTGATCTGCATTCATCACATCGTAAACGCCGCCAGGAATCACATCAACACCGAAGTAACCCTTATAGTCGACCTTCAATGGCTGATCCTTCTTACCACCCTTGGTTGTGATGATTACCACACCATTAGCAGCACGAGAACCATAGATGGCACCTGCAGAAGCGTCCTTCAACACCTGGATGGTCTCGATATCGTTCGGAGAGAAGTCGCGGATAGAAGTACCCATAGGCACACCATCAACAACGTACAGCGGAGCTGTGCTACCGAATGAACCGACACCACGAATACGTACTGCAGGATCGGCACCAGGCTGACCGTCAGAGGTAATCTGCACACCAGCTACCTTACCTTCCAGCATCGTGGAGATATTCGAATTAGAAACACGCTTTAATTCGTCAGCGTTAACAATAGATACGGAACCTGTCAGGTCGGCCTTCTTCTGAACACCATAACCTACGACAACCACCTGCTCAAGCATCATGGCGTCGGATTCCATCTGAATTGGTTCAAGAATTGCGCGTCCGCGTACTGCGATCTCGCGATCCTTATAACCCACATAGCTTACCACAAGGATAGCTTTTGCTGAAGCGTCGATAGAGAAATTACCATCAAAATCGGTAATCACACCCGTCTGTGCACCCTTAATCTTAATAGTTGCACCAATGAGTGGCTCTCCATCTTGATCAACAACCTGACCACTGACCTTGATAGTCTGGTCTTGCTGTACCGATGCCATAGCAGTCGTCGGGCAGAGTGTAAATCCTGCCAGAACACTCGAGAATAGCATCGCAGAGAATAATAATTCTTTTCTCATTGCAAATTGATTTTAGTTTAGAAATTAATAAAATTAGTAAAAAATCTGCTGCAAAGATAAAAGATATTAAAAATGATAAAGTGGACAAAACGATTTATATGGTGGACAAAATAATTTTTATTCCCCTAAGTGTGTATTTTCCACCTCTTGAGCTATATCAAGAGTACTTATTGACCTATATCAAGACCATGAACTGGGACTCTTGCCAAACATTTTAGTAAAGCAACGGGTAAAATATTTGGGATCATTAAAGCCTACGGCATACGCCACTTCTGTAATGTTACGATTACCTGTCTTGGACGAAAGCATCTCCTTGGCCATATTCAGACGATAGTTACGGATAAACTGTCCTACGGGCACGCCTGCCTCAGCATTCAGATGCTTGCTGGCCACGCTACGACTCATGCCAAGAGCATCGCAAAACTCCTGGACACCAAACTCAGAGTCCATATAGTTCTGCTCCATAATCTCCATCACACGCTCCATAAAGGGCTTGGTGTTCTTCTGCACCTCTTCGCGATCTGCCTCTACACTTTTCGATACGCTCTTCATGTAACGCTCTTGATTGTCGAGGATATTGCGGATACGGGTCTGAAGCTTTCGAGGATCATCCGACTCTTCGAGCACTTCACGGATCGGGCTGAGCAACTGCTCTGCCTCACGACGCTTCAATTCTGCTACACGCCTGTTATAGCCATAAATAATGATACCCACCAATGCCAGCCCTAACAACAGACGGAACCACCAACTGTTCCAGAAAGCTGGAAGTACCTCAATCTCGATTGAGGCTGTATCATAATGATCAGCTGAAGTAGCCGACAAGCACCTCACTTCAAAAGTGTAATGACCAGCAGGTAGCGCACTGTAACGGACGGAATGCTCGCCAAGCATCAGCGGCGTCCAGTCATTATCAAGACCCTTCATCCTATAACTGAACATCGTCTGAGCCTCGTTACCATAGTCCAGGGCAGAGAAAGCGATAGAGAAAGAACGATTACTCTCGCGCAACTGAATGGAAGAGGCAATCGAAATATCTTCTGACAGGTATTCGCCATCAGCTGTCACATCCTGATTATCCACAATCAGGTGCGTAAACACCAACTTACCCTTCGGTCTGGATTCGGCATTCTCTCCTAACACCTCGATTAAGCCACCCTCGCTGCCCAGATAGATAACGCCAGAATCATCCCTGATCGCTGAATTCCAATAAAAATGCTGGTTTACCAGACCTTCGTTCTCGAAATAATTAGAAAATAACTGAGTCTTGGGATCGTAAACAGACAGACCATTCTGAGTCGTTATCCATAGATGGCCATTCAAATCCTCTACAATACCCTTGACACCTCCAAAGGCCAGACCATCTTCAGTCGTCAAAGCCTCAAAATGTCCTCGACTGTCTTTGTCTTTCGGATCCTTGACCAGTCGATAGAGGCCGTAACCGTTACTGCCCAACCATAATGTACCATCCTTTGCCTGATAAAAAGAGGATATCTTATCGACGATACGTGAATTGGGCTCATCAAGCTTATGTGATATACTGTCAGTCTTAAATGGCCTGTGCCCATTGCGACCAGAGTTAAGGTCCACCAATCGCAGGCCTTGCATGCAACCCATCCACAGGATACCATCACGATCGACAATAGCACCTATACTACCTGTCACACTGCGACACCCCTTAAAAGGCTCTTCAATCCTACCACTCTTATAGTCATAGAAGAACAGGCCAGCATTACTGCCTATCCACAAACCGTTATTGATCGAGTCTGTAGCAAGAGCGCCTACAAAACTGGTCAGCCACTGATAATCCCCTGGGAAATCCATCCGTGAAATCTGGTGTGCTCCTTGCCTGTCAGCCACGCAGAGACCACCACCCCAGGTTCCTATCCACAGTCTCCCATGCTGATCGGCTGCAAGTGCAGAAACACTATTATGCGACAAACCCGAATTCGATGTCGTATAATGGATGAAATCCGTAGAACCGGCTTCACGAAGATTGAGACCTCCCTCAACTGTTCCTACCCACAAGCGACCATCTGGCTCGACATACATGGCATTGACAGGATTTGGCGACAGCGAACGAGGGTCAGACGTATGCACAGAGTTACGCAACAGCAAGCGACGGGGAGAGAGGCAGGCAATACCTCCTGACTCAGTACATACCCATATCTGACCTTGGAACACACGTATGCAATGTATGAATTCACTCTTCAGGGGAATACTGCTCTCTGTAGTCCAAGCCGTAAAACTGTCCGTCTGGTCATCATATATATTGACGCCACCTAGCGAACCTACCAGCAGACGATTGTCGGAAGTAACTGCCAGACTTGACAAAAAGACGTGAGAAAGAGCCCCAGGCTCACTGGAATGGCGATACTCATCAAGCTTCTGCTGATAAGGATCATAACGATAAAGCCCCAAATTGGTTGAGATCCACACCACGTGATTACGCTTCAATATGTCAGTGACATAACGTCCACGCAAGGATTTAAGGGCGGCAGAAATCTCCTCACGCACCAGTTTGCCATTTCTCACCACCAGCCGATAGACACCTTCCTCAATACCCACCCAGGGCTTGCCATTCCCCTCAACGTCGCAAATGGCGATATCAAGCATTCTCCAAGGATGGGGATAGTCGTAGATCTTATCGATCTCACCTTCTCGTGTAAAGGTCACGAGACTAATCTGACGGTCGTTGATAATCCAGATACGTCCAATGGCATCACGATAACAACTGATAGACGACTGCTCCAGCAGTTTCTTCAGCTCGGGATGGTCAGGAATCACCGATTTCATCGTTCTCAGGTCGACGATATCGATGCCTTCATCAAAAGCCACCCAAAGTCTGCGGAACGGGTCTTCCGTCACACTCCTGCACGACTTGCTATTCAGGTCAAGACGAGGTACCATCATGCTATAACCGTCATAGCGCACCAGTCCGCCACCGTAAGTCGAGATCCAGAGGAATCCATTGGAATCCTTGTAGATGTCACTCACGTTATTATGTGGCAGTCCGTTGCTCAGATCGAGAAACGACAGATTATAGCGCTCGGTCAGCATGGTAGTCTGTGCTATACCGAGAGCTGTCCACCATAAGGCCAGTAACATGATCCACGTTCGTCGCATACCTTATTATATATTATAGGCCAGGCTATCGTTGTTAGGATTTATGCTGCAAAGATAATACAAAATATTCACACTGCCAAAAATATCTTCCATCATTGTAAAACTTTTGCGCTCAAAACTATCATAAAGTGCTCTCTACTCATAAAAAAACATAAGAAATCAGCGAATTCATCACATTTCTCATTATTCTTTGTATCTTTGTAGGGCTTATGACAACTATTGAACTAGATATGATACAGACTGCCGGCATAGGTGCCCTGGCCCTCATCGTCGGCATGACTTTAACGCGAAAGGTTACCTTTCTCCAGAAATTCTGTGTGCCCTCGCCAGTAAGCGGTGGTATCATTTTTTCTTTGATCACTCTGATTCTATATAGCTGGTTTAGTATCGAAGTGTCGTTCGATGGTACACTGAAGGATGTGTTCATGCTGGCATTCTTTACCAGCGTGGGTTTCCAAAGCAATCTTAAAGTCATCAAGAAAGGCGGTAAGCTTTTGTTCATCATGCTTGCCCTGATGGTTGCCATTATCACGATGCAGAACTTAATGCCAATGGGAATTACTCGCCTCTTGGGTGTCGATCCTTTGATTGGTATGGCTTCTGGTAGTATCGCTATGACTGGAGGACACGGTACTGCAGGTGGATTTGCAAAATTACTTGAAGGAATGGGGCTGCAAGGCGCAGGAACCATCGGTATGGCTGCGGCTACCTTTGGTCTGATTGCTGGTTCGATGATTGGCGGTCCGTTGGCAGAGAAGATTATCCGCACGAAACTGACACATGAGCAGATTCAGATACAAGACGAAGATATTGACCCTGCAATGGCTGGTATCGAGAGTGACGAGGCTTCGCCAACAGGTCGTGCCAAGCGTATCAGTACGAACGAACAAGAGTTCCAACAGTATGCCAAGGCTGTCTATGTCATCATACTGGTCATGGGTGGCGGCACCATATTGAGTTGGTTGCTGGAAAAGACAGGCATCACGTTCCCCACCTATTTTGGTGCCTTGATCCTGGCTGCCATCATTCGTAACATATTAGGAGCCTTCAGTTACAAGGTAAACGGAAAACGTGTGAGAGCTGACAAGAAGCTCGATATGGAGCGAATCATCAGCGTAGGCAACATCAGTCTGTCTATGTTTCTCGGTATGGCCATGATATCCCTCAAGCTTTGGGATCTGCAAAGCTTAGCCCTACCATTGATTGTCATCTTGGTGTCTCAGGTACTGATGATGGCCCTATTTGTTTATATTGTGGCATTCCCCCTGTTAGGTCGCAATTATGATGCTGCTGTTCTGTGTGCAGGAATATGCGGATTCGGCCTTGGTGCAACCCCCAATGCGATGGCCAACATGAGTGCCGTATGCTATAAATACCACTATACCGTCAAGCCCTTCCTCATCGTTCCCATCATCGGCGCCATGTTCGCCGACCTCATCAATACCGGCATCATCTCGATTTTCCTGAATATATTGTAAAGTCAAAATAATGAAAAGAAGTATTATTTGTTTAGTTCTGGCGTTGATGTCCGTAGCAGGATACGCCCAGAATGTGCTCGGAAAGTGGGTCACAACTGATAATGAGTCGAACGTGGAGATTTATCAGAGCGGCGATAAGCTGTACGGAAAGATCATCTGGCTGAAGCGAGGCGAAGGGCAGCTCGATGTCCACAACCCCGACAAAAGCCTGCGCAGTCGTAAGTTACTGGGAGTCAACATCCTGACTGGTCTCACCAAGAACGACAAGAAGTGGGAAGGTGGCAAGATCTACAATCCGATGAACGGCAAGACCTACAAATGCGCCATCTGGCTCGAAGGCAACACCCTGAAGGTTCGCGGCTACGTAGGTGTGTTCTACGAAACCCACACCTGGACGAGGGAATAGCTATTACGACATGAAAACAAACGCAAAACTTACGACGACACTATTGCTCTTGTTTCTGACCATCAGCATGGAAGCAAGGGTGAATCCAGCAGGAGGTCATTCTGCCATCACAAAGATGTTACCCGCCAACGGCGCTGTGGATGTAAACCCTGATACTCATCTGACTTTAACATTGTCGGAAGAGGTCAGAATTGGTGATAAAGGCTTTATATCCGTCTATGACAAACAGACGGGGAAGCTTGTGGATCGTCTGGATCTGAGCATACCTGCAGGTCCTACAAAGGGACAGCCTGCCAATCCTTTGGCCCAATACACGCCAGTACCTTATCAGTATAAATCGGAGTCTATCACTAATCGTAATACGAAGCCTGGCACTCCATCTGGCGTAAATGCCTGGGACACAGGCCGCTACCAGCTCGATATCATCGGCGGATTCTCCGAAGGATTCCATTTCTATCCCATTATCGTGCATGGGCGCCAGGCCACAATCTATCTGCACCACAATATGCTGGAATACGGGCATGAGTATTATGTCACCATCGACAAGGGTGTGCTGCAGGGCTTCGACGGCATCAAAGGCAAGAAGGGCTGGAGTTTCCGTACCAAGACTGCACCGCCTTCTCCAGAACAGCGACAACTCATCGTGGCTGCTGATGGACAGGGTGATTTCTCAACAGTCCAGGGCGCAATGGATTTGATCCCTGATTTCCTGGCTTCTGAGAGCGACCGCTATACAGTATTCATCAAAAACGGTGATTACGAGGAACTCGTTTATTTCCGAAACAAACGGTTTGTCACAATCGAAGGCGAATCACGCGATGGCGTACTTGTGCATTATCCCAACAACGAGGTGTTCAATCCCCATCCTGCAGACATCAAGACCAACGAGGTGAAAGGCACGTTCCCTTCGCGTCGAGCAGCCTTTGCCGCTGACAACAGCACTGACCTTATCTTCCGCAATATCACGTTGAAGACAGATTGCAAAGGCCAGGCAGAAGGCTTGTTGGTAAATGGTGAACGTAACTTCTTTGAGAATGTTCACATCATAGGCGATGGAGATGCATTGCAGGCCAATGGCAGCTGTTACTGGCTGAACTGTCGTATCGACGGTGGAGGTGACACCATCCTGGGGCGTGGCCCGTCTTTCTTCAATCATTGTACCATCACCAGCTATGGGGCTTTCATGTGGATCCGCAATACAGCCGAAAATCATGGCAACGTGTTCTTCTGCTGTCGTTTCAAGGGATTATCCGACTACGCCGAGCTGGGGCGCCTGCCTGACAATAAAGGCAAGAACTATCCTCATGCCGAGTGTGTGCTCATCAATTGTGAGTTAGAACATATCCCAGCAGCAGGATGGGGACAGATAGACGAAAGTGCCACCACAGCCACGCTCCTAGAGTTCAACAGCCACAATCCAGATGGCAGCCCCGTCGACGTCTCTCAGCGTCACCCCTTGCTCCGCCAGCTCGATCCCCTCCGTGATGCCGAACTCATAGGCCGCTATTCCGACAGTCATTGGGTGTTAGGCTGGCCATAGAGAAAACCGCATCTATTTTCGCGAAATTGTGGGTGCAAAGGTTCCAGTCTCCTCTGCGCCCTGTCCCCTCTGCGCCCTTGTTGTTTCGCTTGAGGTCTCACATTGGAAACATTTTGTTTCCTTTAGAGAAACAACTTGTTTCCATTAAAGAAACAAACAAGAAACACCTTGTATTTCAGATAGTTAGATACATAAATCGCCTAAAATTGACTGTAATTTATCGAAATGATGTATAGACGGCCTATTCTATACATGCTCTATACATTGCGTAAATAATTGATATTATGGTACTTACAAAGAAAATGTAGGAATGTATAGTGAAATCAAACTTTTCGGGTTCTGCATCAATTTGGGTGGTTATTCCATCCCCATTTCAACCCGCTGTACAGCATCTTGGCTCTTAGCACCTCTGGCTTGGCTCTGTTGAACATACT
>ONKL01000124.1 GCA_900318395.1 uncultured Prevotella sp. | reverse complement strand
GAACATGGTCAGTATCTCTCGTGTCGAACTGCCGAACACCTTGCGGATACCAATCTCCTTGCGACGATATTCGCTCTCGAACATCGTCATGCCAAACACACCAATGATGCTTATCAAGATGGCGAGCAGAGAGAAAAGCAGAATTTGTTTGGTGAAGCGGCCTTCCTGCTTGTAAGCCTTTTCCAGCTCCACGTCCATATAGCGCAGGCCGCTGATGTCAAGAGGCTGGCCTTTCTCATACTTATTCACAACTTCCATCACTTTTTGTTTGGCTTCGCGCTTGTCCATACCTTTTGCCACTCGTACCATCAATACATTGCGCCAGGAGCCATTACTCCAATAACGGCCATTCGGACTGGGTACAAAGAAAGCAATGGGTTGCTGGCTGTCATCCACTCGTAGGGTGGCATACTTGATGTCTTTGCAGAAACCAACGACAGGATAATCGCCATCGGTGATGGGCTGGTCGGTAGCGATCCAGGGATATTGTTTCTTTGCCGACTCGTTGAAGATGTACATATCGCCATCGCCTTTTTTGAAGTTACGACCTTCAACGATGTCAATGCCCATCACATCGAGGAACCGCCAGTCCACAAAGATGCAAGTAAAGTTCATGTGCTTGTCGCCTTCGCCTCTGCCCCACGTCATATAACTGTCACCAGTGCATCAGCATCAATGGCATCAGCATGATTTCGCGTGTCTGGAGCCGTACTCACTACCATCACTTCATCCTTATCGAAGCCGTAGTCAGTATGATAGATGAGATAACTCTGCAAGTACATGATGCCCACGCCAATCACCAGCATGAAGGATATGATGAATTGCAAACAAATCAGGATGGTGCGCAGCATACGACCTTTGGGCGACAGACCAAACGAGCCTTTCAGCACCAAGGCTGGCGGGAAGGAAGTGACATAATATGACGGATAGAAACCTGCCAGCAGACCCACTACGATGCTGAGCAACAAGGTGGCGCCAATGAGCCAGAGGTGATCTTTCAATAGGATGCTGCCCTGCACCAGTTCCTGCAAGCCCAAGTCGTGAGCCAGATACACGAATGCCATAGCCACCACGAAGGCAATCAGGCTAATCAAGACTGCTTCTGCCAACAGACTGCTCCTCAGTTTTGTCGTCGTAGCACCCAGCACCTTCTGGGTATTGATGCTGCGAATGCGCATAGGTGTCTCGGCCAAAGTGAAATTCATGAAGTTGACTGCTGCTATCACTATTATCAGCAGAGAGAAGCAGATGAGCAGATAGATAGAACTGCGACTCGGAGCGGCTTTGTCAAGGACTTGGGAGAAATGAGCGTCAGCAACGCTGGTAAGCACCACTTGCAGGGCTTCTTCCTCCTCCTTGGTAGTCAGGTTGAACTTTTCCTTGAAGAGCTCGATGGCTGTCTGACGCAAGATATTCTGCACCATTGGCAGGTTCGCGGCATCATCCACCCGGATGTAAGCGTCGTAGTTCCAGTTGTTGTAATTGTCTTCATTGGAATTACTGCCAATAAAGCAAACTCCATGCAGGAGGTTGTTAGTAGGATAGTCCTCTATCACAGCACATACATTGTAGATAGTCTTGTCATCCCATTTGTACTTCATCGTCTTGCCTGCCGCATCAGTAGTACCGAAAATGCGTATCGCTTCAGAGCGTGGCAATACGATATTGCCATTTTGATTCAAACCTTTCACATCGCCATCAATGACTGTAGGCTTGAATACACTGAGGAAGTCACGCTCACCATATATAAGATTCAGTGAATACTCCTGATTATCTACCACAAACTGGTCGAAGTTTGTCCACCCGTTTCCGATGCTATAGCCTGTGACGTGAGGCGAAGCTGCCGCCAGTTGCTCTACCACAGGACGAGGCAGATGAGTGCCATAGTCCTCCGCACCAGGTCCTAATTTCATCGTCATGCGGAACAGGTTCTCGTGCTCAGTAAAACTTTTGTTATAGTCTAAGTCGTAGTTCACCTGCGTCATAATGACGAAGAAGGAAGCGAAGGCCAAGCTCAGCCCCAGCATATTTAACAGGTTCGCCGTAACAAACTTCCTGAATATCGATGTAAAGTTTCTGATAATAGTCTTCATATCTCTTATTTGATTACTAATACTTCATTGTCCTTGAATGCCTCGTAGCCGCTGGTGACGACACGTTCGCCTGGCTCCAAACCTTCGAGCACTTCGTAGTGCTGCGGATTCTGGCGACCGATGCGGATGTTTCGGCGATAGGCTTTCTGGCCATTCTTGTCGAGCACGAAAATCCATTGTCCGCCTGTGGTCTGGAAGAAGGTGCCGCGAGGGATGATGATGGCC
>ONKL01000027.1 GCA_900318395.1 uncultured Prevotella sp. | reverse complement strand
AGGCGTTCCGTATCAATCTTGAAGAGAACGAGGAATTTCAGAATCTGCTGAAAAATCTTAATGAGTCGCTGAGTCGATGAATTTTTATACTTCATCTACATTTCTGATGCAGAGTATATGAGGCTTATTAAAGAGGTCATGACGGAAAGTAATGACCGCAAATTGCATCAGGTGGATATTACCAACATGATGGAAGAAATCTCAACGGATGGTTCGTTGACATGCATTCGTTGAAATACCAGTTTTCCCAGGTTTCTCTTTTGGCCTCGATGGAGATAATAAGGACAGAAGAACATAATAGTGCTACGCAGGAGGAAGGCATTGCTTGACATTGGTCGGTCGGTGCCTTACTTATTTTGGCAGAGCGGAAAAATTGTTAATTTGGCTTTGATTTTGATGCTATTTGAGAAATAATAACTATATTTGCGCCATCAAATATATTCAAACAGGTATGAAAGACTATCCTGATAGGATGACGGCGGAGCAGGCGAGGAGGTTTGGCGAGGATGTGCTGGACATCGTGAGGCAGATTCCTCGTGGACGGGTGACGACGTACGGGCATATCGCTGCGTTGGCTGGATGGCCAAGTCACTCGAGGATGGTGGGGAGGACTTTGAGGTATTCTTTCGTCCCTTCGGTAGCAAGCGACAAGAGGTCGAGCGCGCCAGGGGCGGAAGAACTGCCTTGCCATCGGGTGGTGAATAAAGAGGGGCGCACGGCGCCGGGATGGAGCAGGCAACGGGAACTTCTGGAGGAAGAGGGCGTACGCTTCAAGAGCAACGGACATGTGGATATGAGGCAGTATCTTTGGGAACCTTACCTCTAGGGTCAGGCCCCAAAACTTACTTCTGGGGCCTGACCCCAGGACTAAGTCTCAGGGGACAGGTCTAAAGATGTATGGTGGTGTTGAAAGTTCGCTTATAATATATAATGTAAAACTAAAAATTATGGGAAAGTTCGATTTGGTAGTGCTTCCTTATGCGCCTGGGGCGCTGGAGCCGGTGATTAGTGCGCAGACGCTGTCGTTCCATCATGGCAAGCATCTGCAGGCTTATGTGGATAATCTCAACAAACTGCTTCCTGGCAGTGGGTATGAGGGCTTGGCGCTGGAAGAGATTGTAAGGCAGGCTCCTGCAGGACCGGTGTTCAACAATGCTGGACAGATTCTGAACCATGAGTTGTATTTTACGCAGTTTAAACCTATCGGGGAGGCTGCCCAGGGGCCTAAGGGGACGCTTGCTGCTCAGATTGAAAAGCAGTGGGGGAGTTTTGAGGCCTTCAAGACTGAGTTTGAGGCCAAAGGGGTAGGGCTGTTTGGCTCTGGCTGGGTATGGCTCTCGGCGGATGCTGAAGGCTCTTTAGTCATCACACAGGAGCCGGGGGCTTCTAATCCTGTGGTGAAGGGCCTGAAACCGTTGCTGACTTTCGATGTCTGGGAGCATGCCTATTACCTGGATTACCAGAATCGCCGTGCTGCTCATCTCTCTGCACTTTGGCAGATCGTAGATTGGCGGGTTGTCGAGGAGCGGTATTTGTAATAGGGCGTTCTTGCATCAATGAAAAGGGAGGGAGCCATTCTGATGACTCCCTCCCCGGCTAACAAATGTGTTTCCATAGCATGCTCTCATTTTTTGAGAGCTTTTATTGTGTTTCATAGCTTGTCCATTGTCCCCAATAGCTCCCGCCTAAGGCATTAGGACAAGATTCATATTTTAAATTTATAATGAAATCATAAGACAATATTACTTTACTATCTGTATAAAATATTCAAATGTCATTATAAAATGATTATTTTTATCTAAACTATTTTCCTTAAATTTTGTTTTAAACTTTATAAACTATTATGCTTATTATTCGTTTTCGTCTACAAAGGTAAATAACTTTATGATTATAAAAGCAGAATTATCGAAAAATCTTTCTCGCGTTAATGATGTTTAACACTTGTGGGACGTGACCTCGGCGTGTTTGCGCACACAATGATAAAACTCATCGCTGGGGTCAGGCCCAAAAACTTAGTTTCGGGGCCTGGCCCCAGCGCGCGAAATGATGTACTTGCTGATAGAAGTGAGGCTGAAAAGCTGGTTAATACCGGCTCCGAAGTCCAGCACTGCCTGTAGAATCTCGTCGCGTTGCTCTTTCGGGTAAGTTTTGAGGTCTTTTGGGTCGTTCACATTATATGTGGATTTAAGGAAGTCGATTACTGCATCGGTTGGGGCAATGCCTCGGTATCTGTCGAATTCGAGGACTTGTTGGGCTTTCGGCAATGGTGTGTGGACTTGCTCTTTCAACTCGTCGAGCGTAATCTTGCTTAGAACGTTGCGGACAGAGCATATGGCGGGCACTCGTTTGGGGGCATTGGTGTATTCTGCCCAACTGCTCCAATCGTAGTCCTCGACATTTTTACATAGTTTGCCTGCAACGGGGTTCTGATGGATATATCGGATAAGCGTCAGGAAGTACGGATAGTCATCTACTGGCTCACTCTTGAATCTGTCTTGGAAGAGATGCCCGAAGTGTTCATACTTGTTGTTGTAGTACATCGCATAGCGTGAGGCGATCTGCTTGACGGTCTTCGAGAGCTTTTCTTTTTTCTCTTGGATGAGCAGGTGGACATGGTTGGGCATGAGGCAATAGGAATACAATGCGCAACGAGGAGGCAAAGGACGCTGTAACTCGTCTTTTGGGGAGGTCATGTCGTGGAGGATGAAGGTAAACTTGCGGTAGTCTTCTTCGTCTTCAAAGATCTGTTGACGATTTACGCCTCTGAGCATCACATGGTAGATGCCGCTTTGACTTGAAAGTCTGGGTTGTCGTGTCATTTCTTAGCTAAATTTAAGTATTTCTTCGGCTGCAAAGTTAAGAAGTTTTTTTGAAACTTCCAAATTTTATCGGGATTTTTTTACTCTGGGGTCAGGCCCCGAGTTAAAGTATCTTTTGGATACTTAATTCCGGGGCCTGGCCCCAGAGGAAAGCTGGCGGTAGAACTGGGCGTACCACTCGGCAAAATGGCGGAGACCTTCACGGAGCGTGATCTTGGGTGTGAAACCATAATCGCGCTCCAGGGCTGCTGCATCTGCATAAGTGGTCGGGACATCTCCGGGCTGCATGGGCACTAATTGCTTGTGGGCCTCAAAGTCGAAGTCTTGGGGCAGGACTCCTGCGCGTACTAATTCTTCCTGGAGAATCTGGACGAAATCCAACAGGCTTTCAGGCTGACCTCCACCTATATTATATATAGCGTAAGGCGGGACAGGAAGACCATCTTCACCTTTTTTGCGCTCTGGGGCTCCTTGCATCACACGCACAATTCCCTCTACGATGTCATCGACATAGGTGAAATCGCGGCGGCAGTTGCCATAGTTGAAGATCTGGATGGTCTCGCCCTTCAACAATTTGTTGGTGAAACCAAAGTAAGCCATATCGGGTCTGCCTGCTGGTCCGTAGACGGTGAAGAAGCGGAGACCAGTGGTGGGGATGTCATAGAGCTTGGAGTAGCAGTGAGCCATGAGTTCGTTGCTCTTCTTCGTGGCTGCATAGAGGGAAACGGGATTGTCTACACGGTCGTCGGTGCTGAAGGGAACTTTCTTGTTGCCGCCATAAACGGAGGATGAAGAGGCGTAGACCAAATGTTCAACGGGATAATTCCTGCATGCTTCGAGGATATTGTAGAAGCCTATGAGGTTTGACAGGATATAAGCATCGGGATTGGTAATCGAATAACGGACACCAGCCTGAGCAGCAAGGTTGACCACGACATCGAAGCGATAGTCTTCAAAGAGTCTTTCGATGGTCTCTTTCGAGGAAATGTCGCCTTTGACAAAATACCACTTGTTCCTGGGGCCAGGCCCCGAAGTGAAGTCGGGACCTGGCCCTTCCGACTTAGTTTCGGGGCCTGACCCTTGCGGGTTAGTTTTGGGGCCTGACCCCAGAAGGGAGATTTCGTGTAAGCGGTATTCTTTTAAGGTGACATCGTAATAATCGTTCATATTGTCGATGCCAATGATGGTTGCGCCTTGTAGATCTTTTAAAAGACGCTTTACCAGGTTTGAACCGATAAAACCGGCACTGCCTGTTACCAGAATTGTCTTGTGGTTTAAATCTATCTTTTGCATATCAATTTGTTATGATGTCTAAATAAAACGGGCGCCATTGTCGGGATGTACCCAAAATACTTGGAATGTTTTCTCGTATTCGGGGAATTGCTCGAGATAGCGTTGGGTGAGTTCTCGCTCGATGTCGGCTTTACGGACAGGATCGACCAGAGAAATGCAGGCGCCTTTGAAACCTGCTCCTGAGAAGCGACCACCGTAGACTCCAGGAAGCGAGCGCATGATCTCGTAGATGGCAATGAGTTCAGGGGAGCCGCACTCGTAATTGTGAATCGAACTTTCGCAAGAATCAAACGAGAGTTTGCCGAAAAGTTTCAGATTGCCTGTTTCCCAGGCTGTTACGCCCTGGCGCACTCGTCTGTACTCTGAATAGAAATGCTCGGCTCGACGGGCAAACCTTGCAGGCATGGCAATGCGTGTCTTCTCGAATGTCGTCTTAGGAATATCCCGCAGGAAGGTCTTGTCGAAAGTCTTCAGCGGCTGATCGGTATAGGCTAGCATGTTCCAGGCTGCTGTCTTACACTCGTACACCCTCAGGTTGTAGTCTGAGTTTACCAACGAACGGGTCAACCCGCTGAAGAATATGCCAATCTCGAAATCAGGCATGTCGGGATGCCGTTTGATGATGCGCCAGTCGTTAGAGTCGCAATCAAGGAAGAGCAGACCGTCCTTCTTGCCCAAAGCGATACATGCCTGATCGAGCAGACCGTTGTTCAATCCGATATACTCGCGCTCTGCCTCTGAGGCAATCTTGACGACCTCGAAAGGCTGGAGGGTGATGTCGTTGGCCTTGGCAAAAGCCACGACATAGGCGATGAGTACTGCTGCAGAGGAACTGAGGCCGCCTACTGGCAGAGAGCCTTGAATCACGCCGGTGATACCATGCTGAAGTTCAAAACGCTTCTTTAGCGCATACTTGGCTCCTCGGGCATAGTCGCCCCAGTGCCTTTCTTTCACCTGTGTCGGTGCTTCGATATCGAAATCAACTACGCCCTCGAATGTCTTTGACTCGAGATGGACATGACCGTCAGTGCGTATGTCAAACCAGAGATCGACGCCTTTGTCGATGGCAAAACCTGTAACCAGACCATGCTGATGGTCTACATGAGCGCCCAAGGGACATACCCGATAAGGCGAGAAAATGTGATATTGATAATTATTTTCCATATTTTTCTACGGCTTCGTAATACGTATCCAAACTTCCGATGTCAAAACGACCGGCACTCATGGGCCAGGCGTGCATTGTGGTGTGCTCTACCATGTAGTGGGCCAGATTGCCTGGGGCATCTTTACCACAGCCATTCTCTATAGCGTGACGCACAAGGTCGAGGTCGTGCTTTAAATATATATAGAAAGGTGGCACTGCCCAGTGGCTCTTCGGCATCTGAGGCTTCTCCTCCATGCCCAGCACTTTGTTGTTGGCATCAAGCTCGACTACTCCTGTGCGCTGGAGCTTCTCAATCGACGGCTCTTCGTGGCACATGATGCAGGATGTGCCTTTCTCGCGAGCGAAATCGACAAACTTCTGGAAGCTGAAAAACAGCAGGTTATCCGCTGCAACTACCAGCATGTCATCATCAATCTTCAACTTATCCATCGCAAACAGCAAATCACACACGGCCCCGAGTCGGGTTTCATTCGTCTCCGTCCCATCATCCACAATCGTCACCCTTTTTTTAAACTCTGGGGTCAGGCCCCGAGTTAAAGTATCTTTTGGATACTTAATTTTGGGGCCTGACCCCAGGAGGAAGTTTTGGAAGATGGGGGCGAACTTGTGATTGGTGATGATGATGTGCTCATCGATGTCAGGAATCTGATCGATGTCATCGAGCATACGACCTAAGATGGTGCTCTGGCCAATCTTCAAAAGGGGCTTGGGAAAGTTACGTGTCAACTCTCCCAAGCGCGTGGCATAGCCTGCAGCTATTACGATATTCTTCATTGTCTTATTCGTTTTTGCTGCAAAAATAGTCAATTAATTGGGGAAACAAGAATAAAAGTGTTTTTATTTTGTTTTTTTTGGTTTAGGAATCAATAGGATACTTCGATAACGGGGCGGAGGTAGATGGTGGAATTGTAACCACCGCCTGATTTGAACTCATTGCCTTCGTCTTTGAAAGTGGTCTGTCCCCAGCGGAGTCCATCGTCGTTCATGAAGAGGTAGGCACTAGAGGCGCCATTCCTAACTATGACCTGAGTGGCATCGGCCGTGAAATAGCTGCACTCAGCAAAAGTAGGGAGCCGCCAGTCGCCAATAGCTGCAAAGGGTTTCTCGAGGGAGGCCATGGGTGCTACGAAAGAGGCTATCCAGTCGGCTTCAGGGGCATCAGCTGCTTTTTCACCTGGGGCTTTGTAACTGATATGTGTCTTGGCCAGTAAGATAGCTGTCCTGTTAGCTTCATTCACGGAAATCACATAATACCCGTCATGCATCTGTCCTGCGACTGGCGCAGACCCCAAAGCGCCATTGTCGGTCTCATCAAAATCGAAGCTGATCTCGCGAGGTGAGGCTGGCCAGGCCTGTGCTGTGATGGTGGCTGAGAAGGTGCTGGGCTGTGTCTCAGCATAGGTACCCTCTATATTCAGTTTCGTGTTTGCAGCAATGGCATCATCCACCGTTTTCCGGTAGACCTCTACACCAGTGGCTGTGGTGAAACTGAGGGCGATAGTTGGGGCAACGGATGAGGGGAGGGCATAGCGTTGGGGCGTGGCTGACCAGGTGCCTCCGTCACCTTTGTTCAGTGACACCACCAATGTGCTTGTCTTGTCGGCATACGTTCCGTTGAGCAGGATGTTGTCGCTGACTGGGGAGATGGCTAACTCGACTTTTGTGACTTCATCGGGTACGTTTCTCACGACAACCTGTTCGAGGCGAAATACCTTGCGCTGCAGTTCCAAAGCAGCTTCTTCCGTCTCACCCTCCTCGAGTTCGATGGTGGTGCCTCCCATTAAGAGATCCCCCATGGATGCCCCTGCCTTCAGACCTATCACACTGGTGGCTTCTGCTTCGTCGGAGGCAGGGATGGCGTAATGGTCGAGGTCTTCACCACCAATGGCATAGATGGCATAACTACCCGGAGATAGAGGCATGGCTGGTACCTGGCCGTCAGCCCCCATGTCCAGTCGACTCACGCAACTGTTGTCTTTAAATAGATACAGATATCCCGGGGTGGTGATATCGCCTTCCCCACGCGTGTTGAACTTGAGTAATGAGAACGTCTGGACTGGTCCTGATGCCTCGTTTACTGTGTTAATTACTTCCTCAGTACATCCACTGAGGGTCAAAATTGCGCCCATACAGGCAAGTTGAAAATGTTTCATAATTTTAGATTTAAAATGAAATATCGTCGGCAAAGATAAGAGAAAATCTGAAATCCACCAAATTTTTAGCGAAAAAATTGCATGTTTGCTTGTTTATTCGTAATTTTGCAGCTCAAACGTAAACGTATTTAAGAAAAATGGAAGTTATACAGAGTTTTACAATTGATCATACGCATCTGAAGCCCGGCATCTATGTGTCGAGGGTTGATCAGGGTTTTACGACCTTTGATCTGAGGATTACTGAGCCCAACCAAGAGCCTGCCGTGGCTCCTGCTGCCATGCATAGCCTGGAGCATCTGACGGCGACTTGGTTCAGGAATTCTGAGGTGAAGAATGATGTGGTGTATGTCGGGCCAATGGGTTGTCTCACGGGCATGTACATTATTATGACGGGAGCGTATACCGTAGAGGATATGCGCCAGTTGACCATCACTTGTCTGGAGTGGATCCTGACGCAAAGTGAGGTTCCTGCAACAACACCGGAGACTTGCGGCAACTATCTGTTGCACGACCTGCCTATGTGCAAATGGGAGAGTCGGAGGTATCTGGATCGGTTGAGAAACGATTTCCACAGTGAGTACACAAAACTGCAGATAACCTTGGCTGACGGTAAGGTCTTTGCTGATGCATAGTCATTATTTTATAGGTTTTAAAAAAAAAATGTTTGGTTTATTTGGAATATTGGAATATATTCTTTAATTTTGCGGCGGTTTTGGAGATGATTTGGAAATGAAGAATCCGTTTGACAAGATATTAAATTGGTATTTTACTAAGAATTCGTTGCCGTATTGGTGTATTCTGCTTATTGACTGCGCCATTATTATCTGTAGTGGAATGCTAACCTATTGGATTTTCAATAGTGCCGTCATGCTATTTGAAAATACCTTGAGGGTGCTCAACACGCTCATCTGCTTTGTGCTTTTGAGTATGGTGGGTTTCAGACTGTTCCACACGTACTCTGGCTTCATGCGCTATGCGAGCTTTGTCGATCTGATGCGCGTGGTCTATGGCAATGCTGTGAGTCTGTGTCTGGTGCTGGTGGCACAGATCGGTATGTCAGAGTTGCCTGGTCACTTGTTCGTGCATTTCAATACGACGAGTATTTTCCTCATCTACCTGATCGCTACCCTCTTTATGTGGGGACTGCGTATCTTCGTGAAGACACTCTATGACGTGGCATTCTCGAATTCACGTGCTGTGCGTGTGCTCATCTATGGTGCCATGTCGGGTGGTGTGGGATTGGCAAAGAATATCCAGAACCAGCGCCCCAGACGCTACGTAGTCAAAGGATTCATTACGCATCATAAGAACACGAAGCACCAGCAGATAATGGGTGAGCGTGTATACTCAGTCTCTGACAATCTGGCTGAGATTATCAAGAACAATGATATCGAGGGCGTTCTCGTAGCACCTTATCGAACGAAGGAGTTCCGTCAGAACCAAGATTTGCAGGATGTTATTCTCGGGGCTGGTGCTAAGATTTACATGGCTCAGAATGCCAAGGAACTGGATGAAGATCAAGACCACAGTGACTCTAGCGCTGACAGTCAGGTTCAGTTGCAGGAGGTGAGTGTGGAGGATCTGCTGCCGCGTGATGAGATTCGTGTAGACCTGAAGTCGGTAGAAGAACTTCTCTCAGGTCAGCGAGTGCTGATTAGTGGCTCGGCTGGTTCTATCGGCTCAGAGATGGTTCGTCAGGTGGCTCAGTTCAAACCTGCTGCGATGATGCTCATCGACCAGGCAGAGACCCCTGAGCATGATATCCGTCTGATGATGGAGAACCAATATCCTGATATCCCTGCCGAAACGGTGGTAACGAGTATCTGCAACGAGGCGCACATGGAGAGTATCTTCAAGCGTTTCCGTCCTGACTATGTGTTCCATGCGGCTGCGTATAAGCATGTGCCAATGATGGAGGACAACCCCTCGGAGGCTGTGCTGAATAATATCTATGGTACGAAAGTGATTGCTGACCTGAGCGTGAAATACGGGGTGAAGAAGTTTGTGATGGTTTCGACCGACAAAGCTGTGAACCCGACGAATGTGATGGGCTGTTCGAAGCGTATCTGCGAGATCTACGTGCAGAGTCTCGATCAGGCGGTCAAGGAGAAGAAACTCAGTTCGTTCCTGCAGACTCTTGGCAATAAGATGAGTTTTATCACGGCTTCGCAGATGGGTGGTCCTTCTGCCCGTACTCAGTTTGTGACCACGCGTTTCGGAAATGTGCTGGGCTCGAATGGCAGTGTTATCCCCTTGTTCCGTGAACAGATCAAGAAGGGTGGTCCTGTGACTGTGACTGATGAGAATATCGTTCGTTTCTTTATGCTGATACCTGAGGCTTGTAAACTCGTGTTAGAGGCAGGTACGAAGGGTAATGGCGGTGAGATTTTCGTCTTCGATATGGGACAGCCCGTGAAGATTGCCGATCTGGCGAAGAGGATGATCAAACTCTCGGGTGCTAAGAATGTGGAAGTGAAGTTCACTGGTCTGCGTCCAGGTGAGAAACTTTATGAGGAGGTGCTCAATGAACTGGAGGGCACCAAGCCGACCTTCCATGAGAAGATCCGTATCGCAGAGGTCCGCGAATATGATTATCAGAAGGTGAGCAAGGAAATTGATGAGTTGATTGCCATCTCCAAACGTTTTGATGACATGGCAACGGTCAAGAAAATGAAGGAGATTGTTCCTGAATACATCTCGAACAATTCTGTTTACGAGCAGCTTGATAAGAAATAGAGAATCCCAGCAGTTTTTGCTGGGATTCTTTATTTATTTGAGGATCAAACCACCGTTGGGCTGGAGGGTTAGTTTGATGCAGCCCTTTTTGTCTAATTTGAGGGGATTGAGGGTGGGTTCGCATTTCTTATTGTCAATGTAGAGTTGTGAGAGCCCGGGGTAATCCTTCAGGTTGAGAGTGAGGGTCAAGGGCTCTTTGAGAGCATTGAGACCTGCGATGTACCATTGTCCATTGGTGGCTTTGCGGGCGAGGATTACGTATTTGCCAGGATAGCCATCCATGAAGCGTGTCTCTTCCCAAGTGGTGGGGATGCTACGCAGGAAATCGAGTTCGAACTGAGGCAGTTCGTCGAGGTTATTAGGCTGCATGGCCACACACTGTACAGAGGTCTGCATGATGATACCTGCTGCCATCTCGAAGATATCGGTCGTATGACGGGGATGACGGCTTTTGTTATCCTTCGAGAGGAATTTGTTCATGATGATGCCTCCCCAGTCCATCGCAGCCGTGGCATTGCGGCAGAAGGGATGGAGGGTGAGGTCAAAGGGCTCCTTGATGGCTGCGCCCTCGTTGAAGAAAACGTTCTCTGAGGCCAGGACAGCCTCTGAGGCTACGTAGTTGGGGTACATACGTTCCCAACCGCGAGGGATGGTGCAACCATGGAAGATGACTTGCAGGCCATAGCGGTTGGCATCGGAGAGGATGTCCTCGTAGAGCTGCATCGTCTCCTGTTTGTCTCCTCCGAAAAAGTCGACCTTGATACCTTTGATGCCGATGCTCTGCATCCACTTCATCTCACGTTCGCGGGCAATGGCTGTGTTCATGCAGTTACGCGGGCCCTGTGGGGCATCATTCCAGAAACCGTTGGAGTTATACCAGAGCATGAGGTGAACACCCTTGGACTGGGCATACTTGGAGAGTTCTGCGATGCGGTCACGTCCAATCTGTGTGTCCCAGAAGTTATCCACGAGGCAATACTCAAAGCCCATGGCTGAGGCGAGATCGATGAACTTGACCTGATCATCGTAGTTGATGGAGTTGTCCTGCCAGATGAGCCAGCTCCAGGTGTAACGGCCAGGTTGGTAGTCGCAGGAGGGCTCATAGAGTGGTTTCACCACATCGTAGCTGACGGTGGTCTCTACAATGGGTTTCAGGCTGTTGCCCACTGTGATGGTGCGCCAAGGGGTTTCTCCTGGCAAGGGAATGCCTGCAAAGTCGGCACCAAAACCATTGTTCTCGCCTTTATCGGGATAAGCAACGGTGTAGCCTATGCCTGCCTGATAGTCGGAGAGATGAGCCCCGCAGTAGTTGGAGCCCACACCTGTCTCGGAAACGAGTACCCACGCATGAGGGAGGTGGAAGAGGGCAGGGAAGATGTAACCATGGCCATATTGTGACTCTACAGCCATAGGAGCATCTGCAGAGTAGCCTTCTTCGTAAGAGGGTTTGGTCTGTTCCCAGCCTGTCTCAGGGCCTATTTGCGGCGAGATAAAGGTGGTGGTGGCTTCAGGAAAGTTGAAGCTGCTGAGTTCGGAGAGTATACGTGCACGCTTGTACTCTATCTTATTAATCTTCTGGCGGGGGATCTGATAGCGGAAGGCGATATCATGGTCGGACACCTGGAAGAGGATGCTGAAGGTACGTCCGTCCTTGTTCTGGAGATTCAGTGTCAGGGTATTGGCCTTGTAAGAGGCAGAAGAAGCCTTGGTACCACGCATCTGGTAGGACTCGCTGATAGTTGAGTTTTGAGTATCAACAATTGAAAGGCTTTTTGTGAAATCTCCCACAGAGGTCTTGAGACCCAGAGCAGAAGGTTGTAAGACCTCCTGACCGTCGAATGTTACCGAGTAATACAGGCGTCCACCTGCATCACTTACATTCACCTTCAGCTTGTCGGAAGGGGATGAAACGCAAACGTCATCAGCCCATGCAAAGGCTGATGACGTCATCAATATTGCTAAGATAAACTTTCTCATTATAACAGACTCTCGCTTTCGATATCCTTGAAATACTTATAGGTAGAAACCTTCAGCTCATCAGCTGCCTCTTCATCGCTGACAATGATACCATGCTCGTGCATCTGGAGGGCAGAGATGGTCCACATGTGGTTGACACTTCCCTCAATGGCTGCCTGCAGGGCACGAGCCTTGGCATGGCCATTAACGAGAATCATTACCTCACGGGCGTCCATCACTGTGCCTACACCGACAGTCAGGGCATGTGCAGGTACGTTCTCGGGGTTGCCACCGAAGAAACGGGAGTTGGCAATACGTGTATCTGTGGTGAGGGTCTTCATGCGAGTCCTTGAGCTGAGTGATGAACCTGGCTCGTTGAAGGCGATATGACCATCAGGGCCAATACCTCCGATGAACAGATCGATGCCTCCTGCCTCCTGGATCATCTCCTCATAGTGCTTGCACTCTGCTGCGAGGTCTGGGGCATTACCGTTGAGGATGTGGATGTTCTCCTTCGGACAGTCGATATGATCGAAGAGGTTTCGGGCCATGAATGCATGATAGCTCTCTGGATGCGTCTCAGGCAGGCCTACATACTCGTCCATGTTGAAGGTGATGACATTCTGGAAAGACACCTTGCCTGCGCGATTGGCCTCTACAAGGTAGTTGTACATACCTACAGGAGATGAACCTGTCGGCAGACCAAGCACGAACTTGTGGTCGGGTGTCGGGTTGAATTTGTTGATTCGCTCAATGACGTGGTTTGCTGCCCACTGTGACATTTTCTGATAGTCACTCTGAATAATTACTCTCATAATGTTTTGTTTTTGGTTTTATTAAATTTTGCTGCAAAAATACAAGGAAATTTTTTTTTTAGGCACGGATTAACACGGATTAACACGGATTTTTTTCAGACGCGCGTAGAAATCATTAACTTTGTAGCCAATATGAAGGAATTTGTAATATCAGAGGCAAAGGCTGAGACTGCGGTACTGGTGGGTCTGATTACCAAGGAGCAGGATGAGGCCAAGACCAAAGAATATCTTGACGAACTGGAGTTTCTGGCAGATACAGCCGGAGCTGTCACTGTGAAACGGTTTACCCAGAAAGTGGGTGGCCCGAGTCAGACAACGTATGTGGGCAGTGGAAAACTGCAGGAGATCAAAGCATATATTAAGCAGTGTCAGGATGAGTATGACGAGTGGTTAGACTCGAGGAATGAGGAAGGAGGAATGAGGAATGAGAATTGTCCACGTCCAGTGGGGATGGTGATTTTCGATGATGAGTTGAGTGCGAAGCAGATTCGGAATATTGAGAAGGAGCTGCAGGTGAAGATTCTCGATCGTACATCCTTAATATTGGATATATTCGCCATGCGTGCCCAGACTGCTGAGGCTAAGGCCCAGGTAGAGTTGGCGCAGCATCGCTATATGTTACCCAGACTGCAGAGGCTGTGGACTCACCTGGAGCGACAAGGTGGTGGATCTGGCTCTGGAGGTGGAAAAGGTTCGGTAGGACTTCGTGGACCTGGTGAGACCCAGTTGGAAATGGACCGAAGAATCATCCTCCAGCGTATCACCCTGTTGAAACAGCGACTGGCAGAGATTGACAAGCAGAAAACCACACAGCGTAAGAATCGTGGCCGACTGATCCGTGTGGCCCTTGTGGGGTATACCAATGTGGGGAAATCAACGATGATGAACCTGCTTTCCAAGAGTGAGGTGTTTGCAGAGAACAAACTCTTCGCCACCCTCGATACGACAGTGAGAAAGATGACTATCGACAATCTGCCTTTCCTGTTGGCTGATACCGTAGGATTCATCCGTAAGTTGCCTTCTGATCTTGTGGAGAGTTTCAAGAGTACCCTCGACGAGGTGCGTGAGGCTGATCTGCTCGTGCATGTGGTAGATATCTCGCATCCAGACTTTGAGGAACAAATCCGTGTGGTGGAGGAGACTTTGAAAGAGCTGGGATGTGCCGATAAGCCTGCTATGCTCGTCTTCAATAAGATTGATGCTTATACATGGGTTGAGAAAGAGGAAGATGACCTCACCCCTATTCAGAAGGAGAACTACACGCTTGAGGATTTGAAGAAGACCTGGATGGCGAAGAGTAGTGAAAATCAACACTATCTGGAGTGTATGTTCATTTCTGCGAAACAGAAAGAAAATATTGACCAACTACGTGACGTTTTGTATAGGCGTGTTCGCGAGTTGCATGTTCAGAAATATCCGTATAATGACTTCCTCTATGAGATCGAGGAGTGATTATTTTTCGAGGAAGGAGGAACGAGGAAGGAGAAATGTAATAATATAAAAATGAAATAATATGAGTGAGTACAGAAACTTAACACAGACTGAGATTGAAGTCTTGGAGAACAATGTATGCTGGGCAGAGGACTGGCAGAAGGTAATGGTGGCAGAAGATTTTAAGCCGTATAACTTCCACCGCGTAATATTCTATGGTGATATCCGACTGGGGGCCTTCCATAAGATGGTGGAGGTGACTAAAGGCTTCTTCAAACATTCAGGTATCAATGATGCCACTCTGAGAAATGTCACTGTGGGCAACGACTGCCTGATAGAGAAAGTGGGTAACTACATCAATAACTATACCATCGGTAACGACTGTTACATCTCGAACATTTGTACACTGGAGACTACCGATGACGCTACCTTCGGAGAAGGTTCGGTGATCTCCGTTCTCAATGAGATGGGAGATGGTAATGTGACAATTTTTAGAGAGTTGAATAGTCAGTTGGCAGCTCTGATGGTGAAATACAATAGCGATAAGCAATTGAAGCACACCATGCAGCAGATGATAGAGGACGAACTTCGTGTGTCGCGTCCTGAGCGTGGCTATATCGGCAATAACGTGAAGATCATCAATGCGAAGGATATCACCAACACGATTATCAAGGGCGACTGTGAGATCAGTGGTGCTGCCCGTCTGTCAGAGTGTACGGTGATGAGTTCGATGGATGCTCCTGTATTCATTGGAACAGGTGTTATCTGTGAAAACTCGATTATCTGTGACGGTTGCTCAATCAACAACTCCGTGAAGATGCAGGACTGTTTTGTGGGTGAGGCCTGCCAGATTACCAATGGCTTTACGGCAGAGGCCAGTCTGTTCTTTGCCAACTCATTTATGGCCAATGGAGAGGCCTGTGCTGCGTTCTGCGGCCCCTTCTCGGCCTCGCATCATAAGAGTTCACTGCTGATTGGTGGTGAGTTCTCTTTCTATAATGCAGGTTCTAACACCAACTTCTCGAACCACGCCTACAAGATGGGACCCATGCACTGGGGTACGCTGGAGCGAGGAACAAAGACAGCCTCAGGCGCCTATATCCTGATGCCTGCCACGATTGGTGCCTTCAGTGTCTGCTTTGGTAAACTGATGCACCATCCTGATACCCGTAACCTGCCTTTCTCCTATCTGATTGCCTATGGCGACGAGATGGTGCTTGTGCCAGGTCGTAATATTACGACAGTGGGACTCTATCGTGATATCAAGAAATGGCCGAAGCGTGACAAGCGCTCCCGTCAGTCGAAGAAGAGTATCATCAACTTCGACTGGTTGTCGCCATTCACGGTGGGAGAGATTATCCAGGGTATCCAGATCCTGAAGGACCTGCGTCATGCCTCTGGTGACAATGTGTCGAACTATAACTTCCATGAATATGTCATTGCCTGCAGTTCGTTGAAAAAGGGTTTGAAGTACTACGACATCGCCCTGCGCATCTATATGGGTGCTGTGCTGAAGCGTGCCCAGAAAGAAGGCTATATCGGCAAGCCCGTCAGTGCTGTCGGCAAGGGTAAATGGGTGGATCTGAGTGGTCTGTTACTGCCTGAGAGTGAGGAGAAGCGACTGATCAATGATATCAAGAGTGGTGCGATCGACAATATCCAACAGGTGCTCGACCGTTTCTCAGAGATCAATAATAACTACTCCGACTACCGTTGGGCGTGGAGTTATCAGATGATTCTCGACTACTATAAGCTTGATGGTCTTGATGCGGCAGCCTGTGAGCGGATCCATGAGGATTATGTGAAGGCTCGTCGTGCCTGGATTGCTGAGATCCGCAAGGATGCAGAGAAGGAATTCTCCATGGGTGATGTGGAGCGCGAGGTCTTTGATGACTTTGTAGAGAAACTCGATCATGAGATTGATTATGAGAACTAGTTTTCGAGAAAAAATGAAGAAGATTTGTTTTTTGCTTTTTTGCCTTTTTACCTTTTTTCCTTTAATGGCGCGTGAGTATGTCACGGTGCCGGGGGATATGATGCAGACGCGGATATATACCTTGGACAATGGGTTGAAGGTGTATCTCTCGGTGAACAACGAGAAGCCGAGGATTCAGACGTATATCGCTGTGCGTACAGGTTCGAAGAATGACCCCGCAGAGACAACAGGACTGGCTCATTACTTGGAGCACCTGATGTTTAAGGGCACCAAACAGTTCGGTACCAACAATGCTGAGGCTGAGGCTCCACTTCTGGCAGAGATCGAACTGCGTTATGAGGCTTATCGCAGACTCACAGATCCAGAGGCACGCAGACAGGCTTATCATGAGATTGACTCCGTGAGTCAGCTCGCTGCCAAGTACTTCATCCCCAATGAGTACGACAAGCTGATGGCTGCCATTGGTGCCGAGGGTACGAATGCCTATACCTCGAACGATGTGACCTGCTATACGGAGGATATCCCCAGCAATGAGATTGAGAACTGGGCGAAGATCCAGAGTGACCGTTTCCAGAATATGGTCATCCGTGGATTCCATACGGAGCTCGAAGCTGTGTATGAAGAGTATAACATCGGACTGTCGAGTGATGGCCGTAAGCTTTATGCCACAGCCTATAAGATGCTTTGGCCGAATCATCCTTATGGTCTCCAGACGACTATCGGTACCCAGGAGCACCTGAAGAACCCTTCGATTACGAACATCAAGAACTATTTCAATAAGTGGTATCGTCCCAATAATGTGGCCATCTGTATGGCAGGCGACCTGGATCCTGACAAGACCATCGCCATCATCGAGAAGTACTTCAGCAGTTGGGAACCCGGTGCTGATGTCGCTCAGCCTACCTTTGCCCCGTTACCCCCATTGACAGCTCCCAAGGATACGACGGTTATCGGACAAGAGGCAGAGCAGGTCTGGGTAGGTTGGCGTGCCAAGCAAGCCAATTCCTTACAGGCTGATACCCTGCAGCTGATGCAGCGCGTGTTGAGTAATGGGCGTGCAGGCCTCTTCGACCTCGATCTGAACCAGACGATGAAGGTACAGCGGGCTGCCGGTGGTTGCGAGTTGTTGCGCGATCATGGTGGTTTCCTGCTGATGGGTACTCCTAAACAAGGACAAACCCTTGAGGAGGTGAGGAGCCTCATGCTGGCTGAGATTGACAAGCTGAAGAAGGGCGACTTCCCTGATAACCTGTTGCCAAGTATCATCAATAACTTGAAACGCTCACATTACTCCCTGTTGGAGAGTAATTATGGTCGTGCAGATATGTTTGTTGATGCCTTTATTGATGAGATAGACTGGAAGCAGGAGGTGGAGAGCATCGACCGTATCTCGAAGATCACCAAGCAGGAGCTGGTAGACTTTGCCAACCAGTTCTTTACCGAGGGCTATGTCACTATCTTCAAGAAGCAGGGTATCGATAGTCTGCAGAAGAAGATCGACAAGCCTGCCATCACCCCTATCCAGGCCAATCGTGATCAGAAGAGTGCCTTTGTGCAGGCTATCCAGGATGCGAAGGTGGAGCCGATTCAGCCTCATTTCGTAGACCTGAAAAAGGATATCACCATCTTGAATACCAAGAAGAAACTGCCGCTCTATTATTTGAAGAATGAGACCAACGGCTTGTTTAACCTCGTGTTCTTCTATGACTTCGGACAGAGTGCCGACAACCGTTATGAGGTTGCTGCTGACTATCTTAAATATCTGGGCACAGACAAGATGACGGCTGCTGACTTCCGTCAGAAGTTCTATGAGCTGGCTTGCGACTGGAATGTGAATGTCAGTTCGGAGAATATCATTGTCAGTCTTTCCGGACTGCAGGAGAACATGCCCCAGGCCCTTGCCCTGTTGGAGGATCTGCTGCAGCATGCCAAGGCAGACAAGGGAGCATACGACCAGATGGTTGAGTTGATCCTGAAGAGTCGTGATGATGCGAAGAAGAGTCAAGGCAATTATTATTCCTACCTGTATAGCTATGCCGTCGCAGGTGAGCGTAACGCGCTTCGCGACATGATGAGCGAGCAGGCACTGAAGGAGGCTGATCCCCAGTTGTTCACCAGTCTGCTGAAAGGTCTGGCCAATTATGAGCACAGGGTGATCTATTATGGTCCGATGGGAGAGAAGGAGATTGCCGCACTGATCGATCAGAAGCATGTCTCTGCCAAGCAGTTGGCTGCTGTTCCAGTGAACAAGCCCTACCTCGAAATCCCGGCTACCGAGAATGAGGTGCTGATAGCTCCTTATGATGCCAAGAACATTTATATGCGTATGTACCACAATGAAGGGCGCTCCTGGAACCCTGAGGAGGCTGCTATCCAGGAGGTATTCAATGAGTATTTCGGTGGTGGTATGAATGGCGTGGTGTTCCAGGAGATGCGTGAGGCCCGTGGTCTTGCCTATAACGCCTATGCCTATTACAACCGTCCTTCATGGAAGGATCGCAAAGAGTCTGTGATGACACATATCATCACTCAGAACGACAAGATGGCAGACTGTATCACCCATTTCAATGAGATCCTCAATGACATGCCTGTCAGTGAGACGGCCTTCCAGATAGCCAAGGAGGCTGTTGCCAAGCGTCTGGTCAGTTCCCGTATTACGAAGATGGGTATCTTCAACGCCTATCTCTACTCTGAGAGGATGGGGCTTGACATCAGCTACAACGAGTTGATCTACCAGCATCTGGATAAACTACGCCTGCAGGATATCGTAGACTTTGAGAAGCAGACGATGGCCAACAAGGCCTATCGCTACATCATCCTTGGTGATGAGAAGAATCTCGATATGGAGGCACTTGGCAAGATCGGTCCCATCAAGCGACTGACTACGGAAGAAGTGTTTGGATATTAGGAAAATGTAAAAATGAAAGAATGCAAAAATGAAATAATGTAATAATTTATATGTTAAACATTAAATATTATGGCTAAGACAGTTGAATTTAAGTATGCCCCGATGTTTCAGGTGGGCGAGGACAAGACAGAGTATCGTCTGTTGAGTAAGGAAGGCGTGACAACGTCAGAGTTTGAAGGTAAGACAATCGTGAAGGTCTCTAAGGAGGCCCTGACCCTTTTGGCCCAGCAGGCTTTCCACGACGTGGAGTTCATGCTGCGTCGTGAGCATAACCTTCAGGTGGCTCAGATCCTGAATGATCCTGAGGCTTCTGAGAATGATAAGTATGTAGCCCTGCAGTTCCTGCGTAATGCAGAGGTGGCTGCCCGTGGTGTCCTGCCTTTCTGCCAGGACACTGGTACTGCCATTATTCATGGTGAGAAGGGTCAGCAGATCTGGACAGGTTTCGAGGATGAGGAGGCTCTGAGTCTGGGTGTCTTCAACACCTTCACACAAGACAATCTGCGCTATTCTCAGAATGCCCCTCTGAACATGTACGACGAGGTGAATACCCGTTGTAACCTCCCCGCTCAGATTGATATCGAGGCTACCGAGGGTGCAGAATATAAGTTTGTGATGGTGGCAAAGGGTGGTGGCTCTGCCAATAAGACCTATTTCTATCCGATGACGAAGGCTACCATCCAGAACGAGGGTACACTTATCCCCTTCCTCGTAGAGAAGATGAAGAGTCTGGGTACAGCCGCTTGTCCTCCCTATCACATTGCATTTGTGATTGGTGGTACTTCAGCTGAGAAGAACCTGCTCACCGTGAAGTTGGCTTCTATCAAGTACTACGATGGTCTGCCTACTACAGGTGATGAGACTGGTCGTGCCTTCCGTGATGTAGACCTTGAGCAGAAGCTCCTGAAGGAGGCTCATAAGATCGGTCTGGGTGCCCAGTTCGGTGGTAAATATCTCGCTCACGATATCCGTGTGGTTCGTCTGCCTCGTCATGGTGCCTCTTGTCCGATTGGTATGGGTGTCAGCTGCTCTGCCGACCGTAACATCAAGGCTAAGATCAATGCCGATGGTATCTGGCTCGAGAAGATGGACTCTAACCCCTCTGAGCTGATTCCTGCAGAGTATGCCAAGGCTGGTGAGGGACAGAACACCATCGTGATCGATCTGAACGAGGGTATCGATGCCGTTCGTGCTGAATTGTCGAAGTATCCTGTATCTACCCGCGTGAACCTGAAGGGTACCATCATCGTGGCTCGTGATATCGCTCATGCCAAGCTGAAGGCTCGTCTGGATGCTGGTGAGGGATTGCCCGACTATTTCAAGAAGTATCCTGTGCTCTATGCAGGACCTGCCAAGACACCAGAGGGTTATCCTTGTGGTTCGATGGGACCCACCACAGCCAATCGTATGGATCCTTATGTTGATGAGTTCCAGGCTAACGGTGCATCACTCGTGATGATTGCCAAGGGCAACCGCTCAGATGTTGTGACAGAGGCTTGTAAGAAGTACGGTGGCTTCTATCTGGGTTCGATCGGTGGTGTAGCCGCAGTGCTCTCACAGAGCTCTATTAAGAGCATCGAGTGCGTAGAGTATCCCGAGCTCGGCATGGAGGCTGTATGGAAGATTGATGTGGAAGACTTCCCTGCATTCATCCTCGTTGATGATAAGGGCAATGACTTCTTCAAGACCCTGAAACCCTGGTGCCCTAAGAAGTGATAAGATTCTATTCTATATGTATGCTGTTGGCGCTGGCAGTCACCACTGCCAGCGCTCAGGAGCGTATCCCCTGTGACCGTCGCCTGCTGACGGCTGGTACCCGTTCTGTGCCAGCTGGTACCCGTGGTACATCCACAATCAAAGGCCGTGTGCGTATCCCCGTGATACTTGCCGCCTTCCCTGATCAGGCATTCTCGCGCCCCGATTCTGAAATCAGGGCGTATTGGGATACCATACTTAACGAGAGCGGCTTCCATGATCATGGGGCAGCTGGTTGCGTGGCCGACTATTTCAAGAAGCAGAGTGGGGGACAGTTCGAACCCGTCTTCGATGTGATAGGTCCAGTCATGTTGCCCGATTCTGTGGCCACTTATGGTAAGAATAGGGGTGGGAGGAAATCCGACGATATCAACGGTGGCGGCATGGCTTATGATGCCTGTGTGGCTACTGGGCTCGACTTCGCACCTTACAGCTGGAGTGGCGATAAAATTGTCGATGTGGTCATGGTGGTCTTTGCTGGTCCTGGTGAGAACAGAGGTGGAATTTCTGATAACATCTGGCCGCATATGAATCATCTTCAGTGGCGAGAGCTGGGGGGAATGGAACTCACCAACTATGCTTGTGTCAGTGAACTGCGAAACAGTACCGATCTCGACGGCTTCGGCACCTTCATCCACGAGTTTTCACATTGCCTGCGCTTGCCCGATCTCTATCCGATATCTGATTCGAATGTCTATTCCTTCTTTGATGAGTGGGATTTGATGGATGGCGGTAATTATGCCAACAATGGTTTCTCGCCGCCCAACTATTCTGCCTTAGAACGGTGGATCTGCGGCTGGTATGATTTCACCGAACTCACTGAGCCTACCACCATCACCAATATGCCGATATGGGATGATGAGCCTGTGGCTTACGTGATTCGCAACAGTATGTTTCCCGATGAATATTATATTCTCGAGAATCGCCAGCAGCGTGGCTTCGACTACTTTGTGCCTGGTAACGGTCTGCTGGTGACGCGAGTCTTCAGTTTCAATAAAGGTGATATGTTCCCGAATACCCAGACTTCTACAGAGGTGCAGCTGATATATGCAGATAATCGTACCTATCGCCAGAGTGAGGCCTTTTTCGGGAAGGAAAACCATTACACAGCTGATGGCCACAGCAACTATCTCAGTCTGTCTGCCTTCCCCTATGTGGTTGGTGACTCCATTAATAATTATTTCACGAAGACCTCTGTTCCTGCCATGTCATTCTCCAAGCCCATCACCAACATCTCCATGGATGCCGAGGGGCGCATATCCTTTGATTTTATGAAGGAGGAGACAGCCATCCGTCAGGTCAAGTCATCAGAAGCAGTTACCGATGTCTGGTATGATCTGCAAGGGCGCAGGCTCCTGAGCCGTCCTTCGCGCGCAGGCCTCTACATCCACAATGGCAAAAAAGAAAGCATCCGCTAACAGCAGATGCTTTCATTTTTACATTTTAATTCCTAAACACCAGCCCATCTCCAAACTCATCAATGATGATAGGCTTGTTGCGATCCACTTCGTCGGCGAGTAACTTCTTCGAGAGGTCATTGAGCACGAACTGCTGGATGGCGCGTTTCACGGGTCTTGCACCATATTCAGGATCGTAGCCCTCCTCTGCGAGGAAATTCACGGCCTGAGGCGTGCACTCCAGGCGGATGCCCTGAGGCTCCAGCATATCCGTCACCTTCTTCATCTGCAGACGGACCACGTCGGCAATCTGCTCCTTGGTCAGTGGCGTAAAGGTGATAATCTCGTCGATACGGTTCAGGAACTCTGGTCGCATGGTGGCTCTCAGCTGCTCCCTCGTGGCATTCGAGGTCATGATGATGATGGTGTTCTTGAAGTTCGCGGTACGTCCCTTGTTATCCGTCAGTCGTCCGTCATCGAGCACTTGCAGCAGGATGTTGAACACATCGGGATGGGCCTTCTCTATCTCATCGAAGAGCACCACTGAGTAAGGTTTCCTACGCACGGCCTCCGTCAACTGTCCACCCTCGTCATAGCCCACGTATCCCGGAGGTGCACCAATCAGTCGGCTCACGCTGTACTTCTCCTGATATTCACTCATATCGATACGCGTCATCATCGTCTCGTCGTTGAAGAGATAGTCTGCCAGTGTCTTGGCAAGCTCCGTCTTACCTACACCCGTGGTACCGAGGAAGATAAACGAGGCGATAGGTCGCTTAGGATCCTGAAGGCCTGCACGAGAACGGCGCACGGCATCTGATACAGCCGTGATGGCCTCTTCCTGTCCGATCACACGCTTATGCAGCTCCTCCTCCAGATGGAGCAGCTTCTCGCGCTCGCTCTGCATCATACGTGTCACGGGGATGCCTGTCCAGCGGCTCACTACCTCAGCGATATCATCGGCAGTGACCTCCTCGCGAACCAGAGAGTCGCCATTCTGGGCATTAGCCAACTGTGCTTGAATAGCCTTGATGTCATCTTCGAGGACCTTCAGTTTCGAGTATCGTATTTCAGCCACCTTGCCATAGTCGCCCTCGCGCTCAGCACGCTCAGCCTCGTATTTCAGGTTCTCCATCTCCTGCTTGTCCTGCTGGATTTTGTTCACCAGCTGTCGCTCGCCCTCCCACTTCGCACGGAACTGGGTCTCCTGCTCCTTTAGCTCAGCGATATCCTTGTCTAATTGGGCAATCTTAGGCTCGTCACCCTCTCGCTTGATCGCTTCGCGCTCGATTTCGAGCTGTGCCAATCTGCGGGTAATCTCGTCGAGTTCCTCAGGCACGGAGTCGCGCTCCATCCTCAGTTTGGCTGCTGCCTCGTCCATCAGGTCGATGGCCTTGTCAGGCAGGAAGCGCTCGGAGATATAGCGCTCAGAGAGTTGTACGGCTGCGATACAGGCATCATCCTGTATACGAACCTTGTGGTGGTTCTCGTAGCGCTCCTTCAGTCCTCGCAGGATCGAGATGGCCGAGAGTTCATCAGGCTCATCCACCATCACCGTCTGGAATCGGCGCTCCAGGGCTTTATCCTTCTCGAAGTACTTCTGATACTCATTGAGGGTCGTAGCACCGATGGCGCGCAATTCTCCACGTGCCAGGGCAGGTTTCAGGATGTTGGCAGCGTCCATCGCTCCCTCACCACCACCGGCACCTACCAGTGTGTGAATCTCGTCGATAAAGAGGATGATGCGCCCTTCGGCCTTCGTCACCTCGTTGATGACGCTCTTCAGTCGCTCCTCGAACTCACCCTTATACTTCGCACCAGCTACCAGCGCGCCCATATCGAGCGAATAGAGCTGCTTGTCCTTCAGGTTCTCTGGCACATCGCCACGGACGATACGCCCTGCGAGACCTTCCACGATAGCGGTCTTACCCGTACCAGGCTCACCGATCAGGATCGGGTTGTTCTTCGTGCGTCGTGAGAGGATCTGCAACAGACGTCGGATCTCATCATCACGTCCGATCACAGGGTCGAGCTTACCCTGGCGGGCGAGATCCACCAGATTCTTGGCGTATTTCTGCAGGCTCTGGTAGTTGTCATCTGCCGATTGACTCTGCACCTTCTGTCCCTGTCTGAGGGATTCTACAGCCTGCAGCATCTCCTTCTCCGTGCAGCCGGCATCCTTCATGATGCGCGAGGCCGTAGAGCTCACATTCAGGAGCGCCTGCAGTATCGACTCACATGCCACGAACTCGTCGCCCATCTTCTGCGACAGTTCCTGTGCACGCACGAGTACATGATTACTATCATTAGAGAGATAGGGTTGCCCGCCCTGCACGCGCGGCAGGTGCTTGATCTCCTGCTCCGTGAGCATTTCTATCTGCTGGGCGTTCACCCCGAGTTTCTGGAAGACGAAGTTCGTCATGTCCTTCGCCTTCTCCATCACACCCTTGAGGATGTGTACAGGTTCTATCACCTGCTGGCCGTTCATCTGGGCCGTATTCACGGCTGCCTGAACAGCCTCCTGTGCTTTGATTGTAAATTTGTCGAGTGTCATATTTTAATCCTCCTATATTATTATCCTTTTTTTGACAGAAGAACAAAAGGACATATTTTTTAGTCGCTCCATTTGGCGCAGCTTTTTTGTTCTTATGTTCTTTTGTCAAAAAACCAACAAAGGACGTGCCGAGGTAATAAGTGCTGACAATTTGACATTGATTTATGTCTATTTGTCGTATGGAGGGTAAAATACTTCCGCCAAATGGTGGGAGATTCATTTTTTTATTGTAATTTTGCACGCAAAATTTTAAATAACAGCAATAATGAAGAAACTTTTTGTGATTTTCATGGCCGTTCTGGCCATTGCATCCTGCACCTCCAAGGGAGGTCAGCAGTCTGCTGCCCAGGCACATGCCGATAGTCTTGCAGCCGATTCTGCCAATGTCATTACCGATAGTCTGAACTATGTCCGCCAGACCATTATCGACGCGATGGCAGCCACCTATCCCAAGTTCACCCTCATCGCCATGGCCATCAGGCAGGATTCCACCATCTATAAAGGAAGCTTAAGTTTCACTTTCATCCGCAATGGTGAGGAAGTCTACTCCGAGCAGGAGTTCGAGACCAACGAGCGAGGTATCATCAATAAGTTGCACAACACCAAATACGCGCTCTATAAAGACCTGAAGGCCGCCGAGCAAAAGAAGTAACAATAAGCCCCAGCCAATCGGCTGGGGCTTATTCGTCTCCAGTGATTAACGGCTGTAGAAATCCTCTATCAGCTTGCCGATCTTTGGAATATCAAAGAATTCGTCGACTTCCAACGGGTAGTCGGGCTCGATGCCTTCGTCGATGTTCTCGCCTTTCAAGTTGTTGAGGCGATTACGATGCGTGGAGTAGGTAAAGCCGAAGCCATCGGCTGAGGGACTGTAGAGCACCGCGCAGGATCCGCCTCCCGACTTCTTGCCGAGCAGGCAGATGCCGTAGTCTTTCAGGAGTGCGGGCAGCAGGTTGCCACACGAGAAGCTGAAAGTGCTGGTGAGCACGCCGATGTTCATCCTCAGTTTTACATCCTTGTCTTTCTCGTCGAATTTGCCGTCCAGGTTGCGGTCTACCTCAAAGGTGCTCTTCATTTTCTGTCCTGTCAGCACGTTTTCGTAGTACAAGTCGGATTTGTTAGCAAACAACGAGGTGATGAAAAGCACGATGTCTGACGAGCCACCTCCGTTGGTGGATATGTCGAGGATAAAGTTCTTGACCTCGGGGTCGTTCTGTGCCTTTTCAAGTGCGTCGATGAGGATGACCAACCAGTCGTTGGGATACTGGTCGATGGTGGGTTTGGGGCCTTCACCCTTGTAGAACTTACGCCATCCGGAATCATCGCATAGGAAGGTGCCGAATTGACAATAGGCTGTGTTGCCCACCTTATAGTAGTTCACACCCTCGCCTAACGCTTTGGCACGAGCCTCGTTCAAATGGTTGGCGAGCGTAATACGACCAACCAGATTTTCATAGATAGGAACATATTCAGGACAAATGTCCCAAAATTCACCCCATTTAGCGTCTATGATACCGTTGAGCGTCGATAAGAAGGTGGGATTGCCACTGAAGTCACTCATCCGTGTTACGTCTGTATTGGTGTGGCCTCCATCATTGAGGAGACAACCCAGCGTGACGGTGCCGGAAATGAAGTCGTACATATTGGTAGACTGCAGCAGCTCGCGCGTCATCTGACCCGCCTTTCCGTAGTCCTGCAGGGCTTGATCCAGACCCTTTTCCTTCAAGCCCTTGTTTTCAAGAAGCGTGCGCCCGGGATAGCCGAAGAAGTTGGTGAGTGTGAAGCAGAGGTTGCGATAGGCGAAGTCGGCCATGTCTGCCGTACGTGTCTCTTTCAGGATAGGCGTGATGAAGAATGAGGGATATCTGTTTTCCAGAGAATAGGCGCCCTCGGGAGCCACCATCACAGTCTCGCCGTTGAAGTCAGCCATATGCATGTAACTGTCTGTGTAGAGGTCGGCAATGGTTGCGAAGGGGAAATAGACGTTCTCACCGTCCTCCCTGATGTCGATGCCGTATTTGCCATAGTCCAGCGTCACATCGACCTGCTTGGGTGAGGCGTCCAGCGACTTCCAGCGGATGATGGGCAGGGCGTCGTAGATAATGTTAGGCATTCCTGGCTGCACCATCCCCATCATGTTGGTGAACGCCTCGTAGTCGTTGCTCATGAAGAGATCTTTATCGGTGTCCACCTTAGCCGTGCCGCAAGGACTGGCCAGGGCGTACTGATGCTCGGCAGTCTTCACCACCTGCACCGTCGTGCCGGGATACATGATGCTCTGGAAGTTGCTGATGCTGACGTAAGCCACGCTGGGCATGTCGTCGTAGAAGCGCAACATCACCATACCCTGGGGACTGTTCTGTGGATCTACGACGGGATACATACGCTCCACGTAATTCTTATAATTGTCGCCACTACCGCCTTCATTGGCGTCATCCTTGTTGTCCACACACGAGGTCAGTGTGAAGCCGCCTACCAGCATCATGGTTAGCAGGAGCCAAAATGTTCTGTACTGTTGCATAGCTAAGAATAATTTATAGGCGCAAAGATAAGAAAACTTTTTGAATAATCATCACTTTTTTGCAAGAAAATCAAATGAAGACATAAAAATCGGAAAAATACTAGTATCTTTGCAGCGGTCTTTAATATGCAATTGAATGAAGCGGACGATATACCTTATAATATTATGCGCCATGTTGGTCTTGATGACAGACTGCACGGACTGCACGAATCACGATTGTAGCAAGGATGCAATAGCGCTGAGCGAAGAGATTGTCAATGAGGGATTAACCAACATTGAATATGCTTTGGTCCGTGTGGATAGCGCTGAGGAGGCTGGGGCGTTCTCGGCGGTTCGAGCCAACACCCTCAAAGCCATCATCTATGAGAATGCTGACCGTCGGCGGCTGGCGGCCTATTATGCTGAGAAAGCGATTGCCTCAGAGGCGGGGCATGCCGTTACCACATCTGCCGACAGCAACCTTCATTGCAAGACTCGCTGGATTCTGGGCGACTGCGCATACGCCGATGGCAAGTACGGAAAATCGCTCGCACTTTCCAAGGAAATCCTTGCATTTGTGGGTGACGGAAAAATGCCAAAAGATATTGAGATGAAGTGCAGGGCTCTGTCGAAGATGGCAGATTGTGAGAACAAACTGGGTCATATAGCGGAATCTGAGCGGTTGTTCCTGCAATGCTTAGACATCTTAATGGAGAGTACGCAGCATGCCACCAGTTTTAGTGAAATTGATCCGCTCATCTACACGCTGCTTTCACTCAACGATTTGTATATTGAAAACAAGATGCCAAAGAAAGCGCTACCCCTGATAGAGAAAATGGACACAGCGATGAAGCGTCTGATACGTTACCCCAACACTCCCGACTGGGTGATGCAAAAGCGCCGCAACAACGTGACCATCAGCAAGGCGATGGTCTATGCTGCTAATGGACATCGAGAGCAGGCGGAGACCCTTCACCGTGAATATCAGCAGTTCCAAGGTTTAGGCGCGCTTGACAAGGCTGCAGAAGGTGTCTATCTGACTATCATGGGGCGCTACGACGATGCCGTCCGTATGTTCGACGATATCGACTCCATCTTGAGCTCAAATGGCGAACCCATCAGCGACCTCTATGTCAAAACCCTGCTCAATTACAAGTACGACGCCCTGCAGAAGGCGGGACGCACGGTGGAGGCGTTGGCGATGGGTGACCGTATACGGCTGTTGACAGACTCCATACGCCAGCAGGAACAGCAGACCGACGTGGAGCAGCTGCAAGAAATCAATAGGCAGGAAGAGGAAATCATCCGCAAGCGCCAGTCTCTGACGATACATCGCATCCTTCTCGTTGCCATCGCCTTGCTGCTGTTGATGGCCATCTACATCATCAGGCGCATCCACCGCTACAACCGCCGGTTAGCCGAGAAGAACCGCAGCCTCTACGAACAGATACAACAGCGCGAGCAGGCCGAAGCCGAGGAACAGCGACAGTTGCAGGTTCAGCCAGAAGAAAAACTGACACAAAACCAACTGCTCTATCGCCGCCTGTGCGAACTGATGAAGTCCCCAGAGATATATACCGACTCTGACACAAACCACGAGACACTGGCCCGACTGCTGGGTACCAACTATCAATATGTGTATGCCGCCTTGCGCGAGTGTGCCGACACCACGCCAGCCGATTACCTCAACCGCCTACGCATACAGTATGCAGCTCAGTTGCTGGAAAAGTCCGACGACCCGATAGGACTCATCATTGAGAAAAGCGGGTTTACCAACCGCACCACTTTTGCCCGCCTCTTTGCCGCCAACTATTCAATGACACCGTCAGAATTTCGCAAAATAGCGCATAAACAGTAGTTTTTCAAGATTTGTGGAAAACATTTCAAGCAGTGGGGAAGGCCTTTCGGTCTTTCCCACTACCTTTGCAAAAAAATTTGCGAGCCTGCTCACGCTCGGCCATCGATGTGAACATCACGGCCCTCGCTTAATCGCAGCCTTGCACCCGAATTCAAACATAGAAGAAATGACGGACATCACATTTATCATCATCGGCGCTCTGGCCACGGCCTTCCTACTGTTGGTCGTGCTGCTCATTCTGGGGCTTCTCTATTACCGCTGGCGGCTCTCCGACAGCCAGCACATGCTGGTGCGATTCATCCGCGAGAATTTCCGTCTGCACGAGAAATTAAACGAGAACGGAATATATTAATAAGGTATAAATAAAACACTAAGAGTATGAAAAAGATTATGATGACGCTCGCAGCCGTCCTTTGCTGCGCAATGACAACAACCGTAGTGAACGCCCAAGAGGCAGAATCGCCCATCAAGGAAGGTGAGCGTCTGGCAAAGGCCGCCGATGATGCCCCACAAGATTGGAAGAAGCAATACGATGCGGCAAAGTTCTATCTGAACGAGAGTAACGGCACACCAGATCCGAAAGTGGCTGAAAAGTATGCCAATCGTGCCCTTGAGATTGCACAGAGCCAGACAGAAAAGCGCGACACCATCCTCGGCAAGTCATTTGAACTCATGTCTACCTTAGGGATGTATAATAAAAATGCCGATCAGATGATAGGCTGCTACGATCAGGCCATCCGTGCATACGTTGACGAACTGGGCTATGAAAATGCAGCCATACCATCACGCATTGCCTTCCTTGCTTCACTGAAATGGCTGCTTTATACTATGGGGGGGTACGCCTATGGTGATGTCGATGCCGTCAGGGCCATAAGTGAGGCTTTAAATCTCAACGACCAATTGCCAGAGGGACAAAAAGCTGAAGGTATGCAGGATGCTCTGACAATTTATGCCATATCGTATGAGACGCTGATGGCAAAACAGAAGCAGCTGATGAAGGACAAGGTGTGGCTGTGGACCGATCAGGCCGACGGCAAAACATACACCATCCTGGCCTGCCATGACTGGACAGTGGAACAACCTGACGGATTATGGGCCACAATGCTTTATGATAGTCAAAGCGGTAAAAAGAAATCAGACTTCAAGCACGGTTTGGTGCTGATGGATGAACAAGGAAACATCACTGAACGCAAAAATTCCGAATTCGTCTGGAATGTAAAATTCCTTCAGGAAGGCATCTCCTATCGTCTGACTGATGATACAACCCTCCGTCTGGTCAGCATCCCCAGTGAAAAGCGCCAGCAAATCATCAATGCCTTGCATAAGTTTGAAAATAAATAAAAAAAATAAGAGTATGAAAAAGATTATGATGACGCTCGCAGCCGTCGTTATTGCCTCTTCTTCATAATCATAGTTCATTTAGATAAAGGTGAAATCTTTCAGCAAACAGAGCGTATAACGCCAGCAATCATGGATGCTATTGATGTCCACCCGTTCATTGATGGAATGGGCATCCAGAATAGTAGGCCCGAAACTGATGCACTGCATGTCGGGATAGACTTCGGCAAACACTGAGAGTTCCAGACCGCCGCCTACCTTACGGAGCGTAATGGGATTACCGAAATACTGCTGATAGGTGCGCTGGGCATAGTTCATCAACGGCGAGTTGATGTCGGGGTTCCATGAAGAATAGGGGGCGAACGGTACAGCTGTGAATCCTGTATTTGCACAGTCATAGGCTGCAATCACCTCATTGGCCAGACTATTCACCTTTTCGTTGACGAAACCGCGCACCAGATATTCGGCGATGAACTCGCCATCCTTAAGACTAACAGCCCCGACATTGTTGGAGGTCTCAAACATATTGTCGATGGTGGTGCTCCACTCTACGACACCCTGAGGAGCACGGGAGAGTCCCATGATCATCGCCCGAGTGTCGGCTTCAACAATGCACTTGTCAGGCATGTCAGCAACCTCGATGGCATATAGTAAGTCAGGATCGGTGACGGCATAGTGCTGCTGGGCATCAGACATGATGGAATTCCACTGGCTCGCAAACTCATCTTTTCGTGACAAAGGTACCAGTACGGTGGCTTTGGCAGACGAAGCGATGACATTGGAGAATGATCCGCCACTGATTGCAACGAGGTAAAGACCTTCGGCCTGGGTAGCGAGGAAATCTGCTAACAGTTTTATAGCATTGGCACCTCCATTATTGATGTTCACACCACTGTGCCCACCCGTGATGCCCGATACTGCTAATTGGTAGGCGACATAGGTGGCAGGAGTGGCTGTAGTGGTATACTCGAGCGAGGCATCGATACTCACGCCTCCAGCTGTTCCTATACACATCTCGCCTCCTGTCTCCCAATCGATGTTGAACAGATATCTGCCCTTCAGGATGCCTGGTGGGAGTGAATAGACACCACTGAAGTCCAGTTCCTCATCCCAGGTGAATATACACTCCAACGGACCGTGAACCACCTCACGGCTGTCGAGGATGGCAAGGATGATGGCCACACCGATGCCGTCGTCGGCACCAAGCGAGGTGAGATAGTCCTTACTGTGAATATAGGTGCCGTCGCTTTCCGACTCTATACCCTGCTTCAGGAAGTCAATATCGTAGCCGTCGGCAGCCACGCATACCATATCGGTATGGCCTTGAAGAATGACGGTCGGAACCTGTTCCATACCTGATGTGGCATCCTTATAGATGATGACGTTTTTCCCGTCGATCTTGTATTCGAGACCGCGCTCCTTGGCAAAGTCAGCAAGATACGACACCATGGCCTCTTCATGCTGACTGGGTCTCGGCACCGCGTTTATCTGCTTGAAGAAATGCAATACAGATTCATCACTTGGCAGATTATCGGATGATGGACCGACAGGATTGTCATCACTGTTGGTACAGGCGGTTAATGCCACTAAAAGCATCATGGTTAGCAGAAGCCAAAATGTTCTGTACTGTTGCATAGCTAAGTATATTTTATAGGTGCAAAGATAAGAAAACTTTTTGAATAGTCATCACTATTCTACAAAAAAACAAATGAAGACTGAAAAAATGATGAAATGCATGGCTTAGTGTGTGAATAATTAATAAATAATATCATTTCGGGTATAATTTTATGCAAGATATTCAAATTTATACCCGTTTTGGTATATTATTAAATAGAAATATGTATCTTTGTACCCGTTAAGGTATAATGAATGATGACGTTATCGGAGCATATTAAGCTAAAACGGAAGTTAAACGGCCTTTCTCAGGTTGAATTGGCAGAGAGGGCTGGTGTAGGCCTTAGGTTTGTGAGAGACCTGGAACAAGGTAAGCAGACTTTGAGGATGGATAAGGTAAACGACGTGCTGGCCCTGTTTGGTGAATATCTGGGTCCCGTAAAGACTGACAAGGTATGAAGCAGGCGGGAATCTATGTGAATGAGGTGTTCTGCGGCATTCTGACAGAAGACGAGGAGGGGTTTCATTTCGCTTACGACGAGGCTTATCTGACCCGTGAGGATGCAGCGGCTGTGAGTCCCACGATGCCTCTGACGGTCGAACAGTATGACAAGGAAATGATGTTCCCGGTGTTCGACGGGCTCATCCCCGAAGGCTGGTTGTTGGATATCGCATCGTCGTCATGGAAGATTGACCCGCGAGATCGGATGTCGCTCTTGTTGGCATGTTGTAAGGATTGTATCGGAAACATCAGCGTAAAACCATTGTAACTATGAGTAAGTGTTTGTATTGCTATCAGGATTTGGAAGATGGTCAGGAAGACTTTCATCCTGCCTGTGCCCGTAAGTTCTTTGGCATCGCAACGGCCCCAGCCTTCCCGTATACGCGTGATAACATGTCGGAACTTGCCCATCAGGTAATTCGCACCAGTGCATCGGTAACAGGCGTACAGGCCAAGATGTCGCTTGACGTGAACCGCGGCGGGAAGAACGAACCAGCCAAATTCACCATCGTAGGCCTATGGGGCAAGTATATCTTCAAGCCGCAGAGTGCGAAGTATCCCTGTCTGCCAGAATTGGAAGACCTGACGATGAAGATGGCCGAGGCTGCCCATATTCATACGGCCCGCCATACGCTCATTCGCCTTGCCGATGGCGAGCTGGGCTATCTCACTATCAGGATGGACCGAGGGCGGAAAGGTGAAAAGATATCGATGCTAGACCTATGTCAGTTGACCAACCGACTTACAGAGCATAAGTACTACGGCACTTATCAGCAACTGGCGGAGACCATCAAGAAGTATTCAGCGGCTCCTATGCTGGATGTACAACGATTCTGGGAAATAGTGCTGTTTTCATGGATAACAGGCAATTCCGACATGCACTGTAAGAACTTCTCGCTGATAGACAGGGGGAACGGTGATTACATTCTGTCGCCGGCTTATGACCTGCTGGCAGTGCTTCTGGCCGACCCTTCCGATACTGAGGAAATGGCGATGAGTTTCATGGTAGGTGGCCCAAAAAGCGGCTTCGACCGAGATACCTTTATGACCGCCTTCACTCAGAGCGGTGTCCCTACTGCTGTGGCTGATAGGATGATTGAACGAATGAAGGGTAACCTGCCTGTATGGGAGGAACTCATCATTCAGTCATTCCTTCCGGAAGAGTTTAAGACTGCTTATAGCCATTTGCTGAACCAGCGAACGGGACTGTTATAACAACAATGCGCCTCTGGCCTCAATGGCTGTATCTGTGTTCGATGAAGACTGAAAAAATGATGACATGCGAGGCTTAGTGTGTGAATAATTAATAAATAACATGTCTCAGAGAGAGTGAAAGTTGCAAAGTTCGGATGGATCATATATTTTTGCACCATGAAATAATCATAACAACAGTATAATAGTTTAATTTGAGAGGATACTCCCAGAGATTGAGGGAGTATCCTTTTTTTTCTTGCCTTGCTTTGGGAGTGCCTCGCCCAAAAGCAAGGAAAATGAAACGTAAGATCAAAACCGTCCGCCTGTTGGCGAACTTTTTCCGTGACGAGTATTATGGGGCCTACAAAGAGCTGATCCGTCAGCTCAGTCCCTTGTTGCAGAACCCCGACCAGTTGCCCAGCCAGATCCTCCGGCTCGACTTCAAGCCCGATCTTCCCAGAGGAACCAAGAAGCTTATCTATCAGCATATCGCCCGGCTATTACAGTCGGGCGATGGTGTTTTCAGGAAACCCTACTGTCGGAACGACCTCTACCGCTGGCTGGCCAGTCATACCAACCTCGGTGCCTCATTCCAGACCATCAAGAAGCACGTAGGCCAACAGATGGGCTTGACAGATTAAGGTTTATTAAGAACCCTTTCTTTCCGTTAATTGCTTGCAGACACGCCTGAAATGCCGTACCTTCGTGGCGTGGTTTTTAGACAGAAGAACAAAAGAACATATTTTTTTAGATAATAAGGACATAAGAGACATAAGTTTATGGCAGAGAAGAAAAAGAAGAAATCCGCTGCCGAGGGGGACGGCACGCAGGAAAAAGAACACAAGAAGAACTGGCGCGAGGTGTATGCGTCGGTCGGGGACATCAAGGCGTTCCTCGGCGGGAGGCTGTACCTCAGGCATAATGTGATCACGGGGCGGGTGGAGTGCAGGCTGCCGTCGAACTACGAGACCGACGGCACCGACTGGCAGCCCATCTCCGACCGCGTCGTGAACTCACTCTGGGCGGAGCTGTCGCAGGTCAGGACATGTACCGCGTGATGGAGTCGGACTTCGTCGAGGAATACCACCCCTTCCGCTACTACCTCGACCACCTGCCGCCATGGGACGGGCAGGACTACATCATCGAACTGTCGGTGTCCATCACCATCCGTGGGGGCGTGGAGAAGCAGATGCTCTTCTACGAATACCTGAAGAAGTGGCTCGTGGCTATGGTGGCAGGGTGGGTCGACGAGAGTGTCGTTAACAACGTCATCCTCGTGCTGATCGGTGAACAGGGCAGTTACAAGACGACCTGGTTCAACTATCTGCTGCCGCCTGAGCTGAAGACCTACTTCTACACGAAGACGAACGCCAACCGAATGGGGCGCGACGACCTGCTGACGCTGGCGCAGTACGGGCTGGTCTGCTGTGAGGAGCTCGACACGATGCGCCCTTCGGAGCTGAACCAGCTGAAGGCT
>ONKL01000010.1 GCA_900318395.1 uncultured Prevotella sp. | reverse complement strand
GCCATTGCTCCTGCCGGAATCAGCAGGGCCAATAGCAGCAACATCTTTCTTGTCTGTTTCATCATACTGTTTTTGAATTTGCGGAGCAAAGGTACGGAGAAACCTCCTTTCTGCCAAAACTATTCAACGAATCGGTCAATTCATAGTATAAAAGGACATACACACCTGATAGCTCCGAAGAGGAAGCAACAATTCTTAAATGGTTAAAAAGTTCACTAATTTGTGAAGTTTTTGACGATTTTCCTTGTTTATTTCAGCTATTTGTTGTACTTTTGCACCGAAAATGAAAGAATGAACAACTGTCATGAAGATATTGTTTCCAGAACGGATTGAGGAGTTCTCTCGCAAGCATGCTGATGCAAAAGAGGCATTAGAGCGTTGGAGCTGTAAACTGGCCGATGCGGAGTGGAAGTCTCATGCAGACTTGAAAGCCGACTTTCCCTCGGCTGACTTTGTGGGCAACAACCGTTATGTATTCAACATCAAGGGCAACAACTATAGGACAGTAGTGCTGGTAGTGTTCTTTGCCGGAACAGTGGCTATTAGGTTTATCGGTACACATAGTGAGTATGACAAGATTAAGGATATTAAAAATATATAGGCTATGGTTATCAAGGACGAAAAAGAGTACAAAGATTACGAAGCCCGCATGGAAAAACTGATTGAGCGGGGTACTGAACTGGGCGACATGGAGTTGCTAAGTCCGGAGGAGAAGGCAGAGTTCACGATGCTGAGCGAAGCCCTCGATGAGTATGGCCGTGCCTATCATCCACTGCCTGGCAGAATGAGTACGCTGCTTACTAATGCCATTCTGACTCAGGTGAAAGAGCGTGGGCTGAAGCAGAAGGAAGCTGCTCAGATGATAGGAATCAGTGCTACGACCTTCAGTGACCTGCTTCATGGTCGCAGATCGATGAGTTTCGACATTGCCCGCAGTCTGTACAAAGTGCTGGGCGTGCCTGCAGAGGTTGTGCTTGCATAAAAGATTTTATTACGCCCTATTTTAAGAAATCCTCACGCATGGGAGTGAAGGTATCGATGAGAACACCTGCCTCCAGACAGACACAACCATGTGACAGGTTTGGAGCCACATAATAGCCATCGCCTGCTTTGAGGATTTTCTTTTCCTCACCGATAGTCACCTCAAAACATCCACTGGCCACGTAGGTGCTCTGGGTGTGAGGATGCTGATGGAGTGTGCCAATGGCTCCCTGATCGAATTTCACTTTCACCATCATCAAGTGCTCATCGTAGCCCATAATCTGGCGGACTATGCCATCACCGGCATATTCCCATTGGATGTCGGTGGCAATCTGGTAGGTATCACTTTTCTTTTCCATAATTCTTATCTTCGTTTTCGGGCATTTCTACAGATACCCTTGCATATTCTTGTATCATATGTCTCGTATGTAATTGTTATGTGTACTATAAACCACTTTGCAAAAAATCTTGGGACGCAGGCACAAAAAAGCCGCTAACTTATTGAAAGTCAGCGGCCAAATTTTATTAGGGTGGTCGAGGTGACAGGACTCGAACCTGCGACAGCCTGGTCCCAAACCAGGAACGCTACCAACTGCGCTACACCTCGTTTTCGTTTTGCGGGTGCAAAGGTACGAAATAAAAATGAGAAATAAAAAAAATGAAAGAATGAAATTTGTGAATTTAACATTCTTTCATTTTTTAATGTTTCACATCGAGTCCTTCATTACTTGATGATTCCCTGCTCTACGAAGATCTTCTTCAGGATAATGACTGAGCGGTCAACCTGCTCCTTCGTGTGAGTGGCCATCAAGGCATAGCGTACGAGGGTATCCTGAGGTGCGCATGCTGGCGGGATGACGGGATTGATGAATACTCCTGCCTTGAAGGCGAGCGCCGTAACGAGGAACGTCTTGATGTCGTCGCGCACGTAAAGCGGGATGATGGGGCTCTCGGTCTCGCCGATCTCGAAACCTTCTTCGCGGAAACGCATCAGGGCGTACTTAGTTACATCCCAGAGTGCCTGTATGCGCTGGGGCTCGTTCTGGATGATGTGCAGGGCCTCCATTGCTGCGGCTGTGGCTGCTGGCGTGTTGGATGCCGAGAAGATGTACGAGCGGGCATTGTGGCGCAGGAAGTTGATGGTGTCCCAGTCGGAGGCGATGAATCCACCGATGGAAGCGAGCGACTTCGAGAAGGTTCCCATGATGAGATCGACCTCGTCGGTCAGTCCGAAGTGATCGCACACACCCCTACCCTGGCGTCCGAACACACCGATGCCGTGGGCTTCGTCGACCATGATCGAACAGTTGTACTTGTGCTTCAGCTCTACAATCTCAGGCAGCTTAGCCAGGTCGCCCTCCATCGAGAAGACGCCATCGACCACGATAAGCTTGATGGCCTCGTAGGGCAGATTCTTCAGCACTCGCTCAAGATCCTCCATATCGTTGTGCTTGTAGTGGAGCTGCTTGGCAAACGAAAGACGACGACCGTCCACAATAGAAGCGTGGTCGCGATCGTCGCAGATGATGTAATCGTCCTTGCCACAGATAACGGCTAGCACACCCTGATTGACAGAGAATCCTGTAGAGAAGCAGAGGGCTTCATCCTTGTTGACGAATTCAGCAAGTTCCTTCTCAAGCTTCACGTGCAGGTCGAGCGTTCCGTTGAGGAATCGGCTTCCGGCACAACCAGAGCCATACTTATCAAGCGCAGCCTTGGCTGCATCGATGATACGCTGGTCGCCTGTGAGTCCCGTGTAAGCATTCGAGCCGAACATCAGCACTTTGTGACCATCCATTTCAACCTCCGTGCCCTGCTTACCTTCAATGGCGCGGAAATAAGGATATACGTCAGCCTCCATGTATTTCTGTGGCTCACGATAGTTTTTGTATTTCTCTTGTAATTGTCCCATTCTGACTAATAGGTTTTCTTTTCTTTTTATTTCAGGCTGCAAAGTTACACATTTTTTATCAATTCGTGCAAGTTTTTATTAATAATTGTATGTTTTTTGTGATTTTCTTAAAAAAAACATTGCTTTTTCTGCGTTTTTTTGTATTTTTGCACATGTAATGATGATGGAAAAGAAGAAAATTACATTCATACTGAACCCTATATCGGGTACGCATTCGAAGGATGAGATACCCGGACTGATAGAGAGCACTCTCGACAAGGAGCGCTTCGAATCTGAAATCATCTTCACGGAATATGCCGGGCATGCCGCCGAAATAGCCCATGACTGCGCCGAGGCTGGCGCTGACATCGTTGTGGCGGTGGGTGGCGACGGCACGGTGAACGAGGTAGCGCGATCGCTCGTTCACACGCAGACCGCTCTCGGCATCATCCCTTGCGGATCGGGTAACGGCCTGGCACGCCATCTCTGCATACCGCTCGACGTGAAGGGAGCACTGAGAATCATCAACAAGGCCATGATCGAGGACTTCGACTACGGCATCATCAACGACATGCCCTTCTTCTGCACCTGCGGCGTCGGCTTCGATGCCTTCATATCGCTGAAGTTTGCCGAGGCTGGCAAGCGCGGACCGATCACTTACGTGGAGAACGTGCTGAAGGAGGGACTGAACTATAAGCCAGAGACTTACGAGGTTGAGGACGAGACGGGGGCCACGAAGTACAAGGCCTTCCTGATAGCCTGTGCCAATGCTTCGCAATACGGCAACAATGCCTACATCGCCCCTGGAGCCACCATGAAGGACGGCGAGATGGACGTGATCGTGATGGAGCCCTTCGATGTGCTCGACGCGCCGCAGATTGCCGCCGACCTCTTTATGAAGACGCTGGGCAACAACTCGAAGATTAAAACCTTCCGTACGAAGCATCTGCACATACACCGTAAGGAGGAGGGTGCCATCCACTACGACGGCGACCCGATCATGACGGGCACTGACATCGACGTACACATCGAGCACAACGGCATCCGCATCGTAACCAATCCTGAGGCTATCGAGGACGAGGCGCAGCCTAACTTCCTACTGAATGCCTTCAGCGATCTCTTTAATAATATAAATAATGTACGTGAGGACATCGAGAAGCGCGGCAAGCGGATTCAGCGGGTGAATAAGGTGCTGCTGAGGAAGCTCACGAAGTTGTAGGTTCTCGAGGAATGTGGAATGAGGAATGAGGAATGTGGAATGAGGAATGTGGAATGAGGAATGTGGAATGAGGAATGTGGAATGAGGAATGTGGAATGAGGATATAAAAAAAGGCTGAAGAATTACTTCTTCAGCTTTCTTTTTGCTTTCGAGAGGTGCCTGGCGGATTCGAACCGCCGTAGACGGTTTTGCAGACCGTTGACTAAGCCACTCATCCAAGGCACCGTTTCTTCAAATGCGGGTGCAAAGGTAGTCATTATTTTCGACACTGCCAAATGTTTTCGCGATTTTTTTGCTTCTTCTTGCAATTTTTCGCCAATGCACAGCCTTTGCATGCCTCATTGACATCGGTCAGTGCACGATATACATGGTAGACTGCATAGCCGACAGCGGCAGCAAGAACAGCCACAACAATCCACGTTTGCCACATGGCTGCCTACACTACGCCTCCTCAGAGAAGAGATCGCCTATCTCAGCGATTTCATCCTCATCAAACCATTTAGACAGGCGTCTTTTGGCCTTATCCACGATTTCAGGATCGATGCCCGTCCACACCTTCTTCAGCACATAGAGCAGCACGGCGAGGTCGTCGGTCAGTCCGGCAATGGGAATAGCATCTGGTATCACGTCAAGCGGACTGATCATATAACCCAGGGCGCCGATGATGATGGCCTTGTCGCTCTTGCTCACCTTATCGCTCTGCAATGTATAGTAAAGTATCAGCGCCGCATAGACCAGCTTGGCACCTGCTCGTTTGGCGATGCGTGATAGTTTCTCAGCAAACTCCTTCTTCGAAAACTTGCCTGAATAATTCATAAAATCGGGTAATTCCATAAGTTCATTCTTTTTGGTTAAGTATTATTTGTTTATCCTGATGATTCTGATGCCAGTGTGAGTGGGGTGCTTCTGCAGATACTGCGCAAGCGTCATGGGTTCGATGATGACCTTCTTGTGGATCATCGAGGCGTTAAGCAGGTGGAGCACATTGCCCTGCCACACAGCCAGTCCGAGGTGGGCAATATCGAGTCCTTTCTTCTTACAGGTGATGGCGATGATGTCGCCGTCGCGCACAGCCTTCTTCAGCAGGGCACTGTTGGAGACGAGTCCTTTGGGGATATAGCGGAACTTGCCGCCTGACACCTTCTGCTCCATGCGACGGATATCGCTGAGATATTCAGGGTGCTCTCGCAGAGCCTTGTAGCTATTAGGATGCGTGCTCATATAGTCGACCTTGACCGTCTGGATGGCCTTGAACGGCGGGTTTGGTGCCTGGATCTCCTTGACAATGCCCTTGGCCGTGTTAGCCGTAATCCACTCTGTGAAGTAATGGATGCGGCTGGTATAGCTGTCGGCCTTGCCCTCACGATAGCGCATATCCCTGAGCGCATCGAGGTAGGCTTGCCACGTGTATTGACGGCGATAGGCGCAGAGCGTCAGGGCTGTGACATTCTCTATCAGCGTGGTGCAGTCGAGTTCGCGGGTGTTGACGACGAGCCGCTCAGAGCTGAACTTCTCGAGCGTATAGGCCACATAGGGCACACCTAGGAACTGACGCGCAAAGAACAGCGGAACGTTGGCTGTAGCAGGCTGCTGGCGAACCTTGCTGAGCAGCTGGCAAATCTTAACACTATCGGCAGGCAGGGCACTGACAGCACCCTTACCATTACCCGTAGCTGCACCTGCATAGAGGCACATCCACCAACCTATTATTAATAACGAAAACCTCTTCAAATCTGTCATCAGAACTTGCTTAATATACGATCCATCACCCAGTTGACTGGTGTAGCCGAGACACTGGTACAGGTGCACACCGACAGGCCTTGCAGATGCTCGATGACATTCTTAATGAGCGGATACTGCACGTAAGGGGGATTGGGCACGGTGATGCTCTCATCGCCCTCGCTGGTCTGCAGGCGTATAGGATTATAATCGAACACAGAGAAGCTGACCTGCCCTTCAGTGCCAATGATCTCGATACAGTCTTCGCGAGCACTCTCGTGGGCCACGTAGCACCAAGAGCCGCTGCCAGGCAGGCCGTTCTCGAAACGGAAGCAGGCACTCACGGAATCTTCAGCCTCGTAATAGCCGCCGCGATTGGCACAGATACCTCGGGCTTCGAGGATGACGCCGAACATATCCTGCAGCAGGTCGAGCTGATGAGGAGCCATATCGTAGAAATAGCCACCTCCGGCAATGTCGGGCTGCAGCCGCCAAGCCAGTGGTGTGCCGTTCCTGACGGCCTCGGCATCGGCAGGGCGCAAAGGCTCTGTATAACGTATCTGAACATTCAGGATCTTGCCTATCCGACCGCTGTTGACGATCTCCTTCACCTTCTGGAAGTAAGGCAGGTAACGGCGGTAATAAGCCACAAAGCAGGGGATGCCCGTCTGCTCAGAGATGCGATTGATACGGGCGCAATCCTCATAGCTTGCCGCCAGCGGTTTCTCCACATAGACGGGTTTTCCGGCTTTCATGGCCATGATGGCGTAAGTGGCATGGCTGGCTGGAGGAGTGGCCACATAGACGGCATTCACGTCAGGATCATCGATCAGCTCCTGGGCATCAGTATACCACTTACGGATGCCGTGCTCGATGGCATAGGTGCGCGCACGCTGCTCCGTACGGCTCATCACCGCCTCAACACACGAGCCATCGACCTCGCTGAAAGCTGGTCCGCTCTTGCGTTCAGTCACGTCGCCGCAACCTATAAATCCCCACTTTAATTGCTTCATACCATAAAATTTTGGTGCAAAGATACGAAAAATCGGGGGGAGAACAAAAAGATTCATTCTTTTTTTATATCTTTGCACTCGAAAATTCAATCAGAGATGGAAAAAGAAGACAAAGACATACTCCAGAAGATACGTAGCAGCCGTGCATGTATACGCGACGGCTACCGCATGTTTACAGAGAGATTCAGGCGGATATTCCGTCATACATGGAAATGGGCCATCGGTTTTGCCGTGCTATCGGCTGTAGCCTCTGCCCTACCCGTTCTCGTATCGCCGACCCTGACATTAGCAGGTTTGCTGATTGAGGTCGTGGCCGTAGTGGTGTTCTTATGGCTGGCCAATAGGCAGCTCTATAAGCGTGGCTTCTTCGAGGCGACACAGAAAGTGGGCTTCAAGGCATGGATGCGCCATCTGGGCATGCTGCTGTTGATCATGATCGTGTGTCTCGTCATCATATCGATACTCATACTGTTCACCTCGTTGCCCTCAGTCATCATGATGGCTGCCAACTGGGAATCGCAGATGGGTGTGATCAACGGTGATCCTCAAGGTATGCCCGATTACGTGATGTGGCTCTCGATCGGTGCCTTCCTGATAGCGGGTTTCCTGAGAGCCTACGTGTGGTTGACCGTCCTCTGCCCGCTCTATCTGGCAAAGGTTTCCATTGCCTTACAGGAGAAAGAACGCGAAGAATTCAATCAGAAATCAATTACGAAAAATAATGAAGAAAAGGCTATTGTTTATAGATCGTGACGGAACGCTCATCGAAGAGCCTGCCGACGAGCAGATTGACAGCTTTGAGAAGTTGAAGTTCGTGAAGGGCGTATTCCGCAATCTGGCCTTCATCCGCGAAAAGCTCGACTTCGAATTTGTCATGGTGAGCAATCAAGACGGACTGGGTACAGACGCATTTCCCGAAGACACTTTCTGGCCTGTCCACAACTTCATTCTCCAAACGCTGGAGGGTGAAGGCATCACATTCGACGACATACTCATCGACCCTCACTTCCCAGAGGACAATGCGCCGACGAGGAAGCCGAATACAGGTCTGGTTGAGAAATACATGAACGATACGGAAACATACGACATTGCTAACTCATACGTTATCGGTGATCGCGAAACGGATAGAAGTTTTGCTCGAAACATCGGCTGTAAATCACTGATTCTAAGCGACGAAGGTATGTCATGGAATAAGATTACAGAACTACTCTTCGCTGGAGAGAGAATCGCTGAGGTGAGCCGTAAGACTAAGGAAACTGATATCCATATCAAGGTGAATCTTGATGGCACGGGCAAGTGCGACATCAGCACGGGATTGGGATTCTTCGATCACATGCTGGAGCAGATCGGCAAGCATGGCATGATGGATCTGACAATTCACACCAAAGGAGATCTCGAGGTCGACGAGCACCATACGATTGAGGACACAGCCATCGCCCTGGGTGAGTGCATACTGAAGGCCTTAGGCGACAAGCGCGGCATTGAGCGCTATGGATACTGCCTGCCGATGGACGACTGTCTGTGCAGTGTGGCACTCGACTTTGGAGGCCGCCCGTGGCTGGTATGGGACGCAGAATTCAAACGTGAGAAAATCGGCGAGATGCCTACAGAAATGTTCTTACACTTCTTCAAGAGTCTCAGCGATGCTTCGAAGATGAATCTGAACATTAAGGCTGAAGGGCAGAACGAGCACCATAAGATAGAAGGAATCTTCAAGGCACTGGCCCGTTCGCTGAAGATGGCAGTGCGCCGCGATATCTATCATTACGAGCTACCTTCAACAAAGGGAATGCTTTAATGGGGCTAAAATTTGGTGATATCGAAAACTTTTCGTACCTTTGCAGCCCAATTTATATATAATAAGGTATAAGGATAAGAGATGATTACAGTTACAAACCTGCAAATACAGTTTGGAAAGAAGGTTCTCTACAAGGATGTGAACCTGAAGTTTACCAGTGGAAATATCTATGGCATCATCGGAGCCAACGGTGCGGGCAAGTCTACCCTGCTGCGCGCTATCAGCGGAGAGCTGGAACCCAATAAGGGATCGGTTGAGATGCAGCCAGGCGAGCGACTGAGCGTGCTCGAGCAGGACCACTTCAAATACGATGCCTTCACGGTGATGGATACCGTGCTGATGGGTCATAAGCCCATGTGGGACAATATGAAAGAGCGCGAGGCACTCTACTCAAAGCCCGAGATGACAGAAGAAGACGGCAATCGTGCCGCAGAACTCGAGATGGCCTTTGCCGAGATGAACGGCTACGAGGCAGAGAGCGAGGCAGCCCAACTGTTGCAGAACCTCGGCGTACAGGAGTCACAGCACTATAAGCAGATGTCGGACATCTCGAACAATGAGAAGGTGCGCGTGATGCTGGCAAAGGCACTCTTCGGACATCCTGACAACCTGCTGCTCGACGAGCCTACCAATGACCTCGACCTCGACACCGTGCAGTGGCTCGAGGAATACCTTTCGAATCTGGAACAATGCGTGCTGGTGGTCAGCCACGACCGTCACTTCCTCGATGCCGTCTCTACCCAGACCGTCGACATCGACTTCGGCAAGGTGACGCTGTTCTCAGGTAACTACTCATTCTGGTACGAGAGTTCGCAGTTAGCTCTGCGCCAGGCTCAGAACCAGAAGCTGAAGGCCGAGGAGAAGAAGAAGCAGCTGGAAGAGTTTATCCGCCGATTCTCAGCCAATGTAGCGAAATCCAAGCAGACCACTTCACGCAAGAAGATGCTGGAGAAGTTGAACGTAGAGGAGATCACGCCCTCTACACGTAAGTATCCAGGCATCATCTTCTCAATGGAGCGCGAGCCTGGCACACAGATTCTCGAGGTTGAAGGCCTGAAGGCCGTAGATGCCGACGGAACGGTGCTCTTCGATAATGTAAGCTTCACCATCGAGAAAGGTCAGAAGACAGTCTTCCTCTCACATAATCCCAAGGCAATGACCGCTCTCTTCGAGATTATCAATGGCAACCGCGAGGCTCAGGCTGGTACCTACAAATGGGGTGTCACCATCACCACAGCCTATCTGCCACTCGACAATACAGAGTTCTTCCAGAGCGAGATGAATCTTGTGGACTGGCTCTCGCAATGGGGACCAGGCAACGAGGTGACGATGAAGTCGTTCCTCGGCCGTATGCTCTTCAAAGAGGAGGATGTGCTGAAACATGTGAATGTGCTGTCAGGAGGTGAGAAGATGCGTTGCATGATTGCACGTATGCAGTTGAAGAACGCCAACTGTCTGATTCTCGACACACCAACCAACCACCTCGACCTCGAAAGTATCCAAGCATTCAACAACAACCTGATACAATTCAAGGGCAATATCCTCTTTGCCTCACACGACCATGAGTTTATCAACACCGTTGCTGACCGCATTATCGAACTGACACCAAAGGGTACCATCGACAAACTGATGACCTATGATGACTACATCTACGACGAGGCCATCAAGGAAAAGAAAGCCGAGCTCTATGCTTAATGGCACGGAATTTGCATGAAGGTTATCAGAACTTTTAAACAACCGCTATTATGACAGAAAAAGATATCAAGATTGAAGGAGAAGAGACTGTTGATGCAGTCGACGCTGAGAACACAGAGAATGCTGAGCAGACTGAGGCCACAGGTGCTGAAAACGAGAAGTCGGCTGACAAAGAGTCAGAGGCTGAGGAGAAAGATCCGCAGGTGAAGGCTCAGGAAGAGATTGAAGAGCTGAAGGACAAGTGGCTGCGCTCAGTAGCAGAGTTTGAGAACTACCGCAAACGTACCCTGAAGGAGCGTGCAGAGTTGATTCTGAACGGTGGCGAGAAGGTGATTACAGCCATCCTGCCCATCCTCGACGATATGGAGCGTGCCATCGAGAACGGTGCCAAGACCGATGATCCAGAGGTGCTGCGTGAGGGTATGACCCTGATTCATCAAAAGTTTATGAAGACGCTCGAGGCTCAGGGTGTCAGCAAGATTGAGACAAAGGATGCCGACTTCGATACCGATGTTCACGAGGCTGTGGCCATGGTGCCTGGTATGGGCGACGACAAGAAAGGCAAGGTCATCGACTGTCTGCAGGAGGGCTATAAACTAAACGACAAAGTAATTCGCCACGCAAAAGTGGCCGTAGGTCAATAAACAAGATAAAAAAGTAAAAAGGGAAATAAATAATGGCACAGAAACGTGACTACTACGAGGTGCTGGGCGTTCAGAAAAGCGCTACAGAAGATGAGATTAAGAAAGCGTATCGTAAGATAGCCATCAAGTACCACCCCGATCGCAACCCGGGTGACAAAGAGGCTGAAGAGAAGTTCAAGGAGGCGGCAGAGGCTTATAACGTGCTGCACGATCCGAAGACTCGCCAGCAGTATGACCAGTTTGGTTTCGATGGCCCTGGCATGGGTGGCTTCGATTTCAGCGGCTTTGGTGGTGCCAGCATGAACATGGACGACATCTTCTCGATGTTCGGCGACATCTTCGGCGGCCACGGCTTCGGAGGTTTTGGAGGTGGCGCTCGCCGCCCTCAGCAGCACAGAGGCGGTGACCTGCGCCTGAAAGTGAAACTGACACTGGAGGAGATCAACAAGGGTGTCACCAAGAAATTCAAGGTTCGTAAGGATATCCATTGCCCGCATTGTAATGGTTCTGGTGCCGAGGCTGGCAGCGGCAAGGAGACTTGTCCTACTTGTCACGGAAGCGGTGTCATCACCCATACCACTCAGAGCATCTTCGGTATGATGCAGCAGCAGAGCGTTTGCCCTGTCTGCGGCGGCGAAGGCGAGGTTATCAAGAACAAGTGTAAGGAGTGTGGAGGCACTGGTATACAGAAGGGCGAAGAGGTCGTTGAAATCAACATCCCTGCAGGTGTAGCCGAAGGTATGGTTGTCAATGTTCCTGGCAAAGGTAATGCCGGCAAGCATAACGGCTTGAACGGTGATATTCAGGTGTTCATTGAGGAAGAGCCGCATGACACATTCGTTCGCGATGGCAGCGACCTTATCTATAACCTTCTGCTCGACTTCCCCACAGCAGCACTTGGCGGGGAGGTAGAGATTCCGACTATTGAGGGCACCAAGCTGAAGGTTAAGCTCGAAAACGGCACACAGCCAGGCAAGACGCTGCGACTGAGAGGCAAGGGCCTGCCTGCTGTTCAGGGTTACGGCAACGGCAAGGGTGATCTGGTGGTGAACATCAGCGTCTATGTGCCGAAAACACTCAGCCGTGAAGAGAAGCAGGCCATTGAGCAGTTCAAGGACAGCGACAACTTCAAGGGCGACAAGCAGACACGCGACTCGATCTTCCAGAGATTCAAGAATTACTTTAATTAATATATAAGGTATATGACATATTCAGAAACGTGTGAATTCCTCTATAACCAGCTGCCCATGTTTGAAAAGCAGGGGGCTATCGGCTATAAGGAGGGACTGGACAACACCATCGCCCTGGATGAGCATTTCGGCCACCCACACCGAAACTATCGCACCATTCATGTGGCTGGTACCAATGGCAAAGGATCCTGTGCTCACACGTTATCTGCCATCCTGCAGATGTGCGGCTACAAGGTAGGACTATACACCTCACCCCACCTTGTGGATTTCAGCGAGCGAATCCGTATCAACGGAGAACCCATCTCTGAAGAGTATGTCATTGACTTTGTGGAGAAAGAAAAGGCTTTCTTCCAACCGCTGTCACCCTCATTCTTTGAGATTGTCACAGCGATGGCCTTCAAGTACTTTGACGACATGAAGGTGGATATCGCTGTCATCGAAGTGGGAATGGGTGGCAGGCTTGACTGTACAAACATCATCACACCCGTACTTTCCGTCATCACTAATATCGGACTGGATCACACTCAATTCCTGGGAACCACGCTCGAACAGATTGCAATAGAGAAAGCTGGTATCATGAAGAAAGATGTTCCTGTGGTTATCGGAGAGACCACGCCTGAGACCAAAATGGTGTTCGAGGCAATGTCGACGGAAACTCACACTCCCATCGTCTTTGCAGAAGACGAGCAGGAAATCATTACTGCCATCCACACCAATCATGGCACCGAATATCGCACCAAGAACTTCGGCATCTTGACTGGTGAGCTCATGGGCTACTATCAGGAGAAGAATACCAACACCATTTTATGTGCCGTCAAGGAACTCGAGAAGTTAGGCTATCTGTATCACTGCCCTTGCAATAGGGAAAGTGCCTGCAAGAACAAGGAAGTAAGAGACGGATTCAAGAACGTATGCGGCCTGACTGGACTCAGAGGGCGCTGGCAGAAAGTGAGCGACGTTCCACTTACTATTTGTGATACGGGCCATAACGTGGAAGGTTGGGAATACCTGAGCAAACAGATCAGTGCTGTCAACTGCCATCACAAGCACATTGTCTTTGGCATGGTGGAAGATAAAGACTTCGAAGGTGTGATGAATCTATTGCCAAAGGATGCGACCTACTATTATACACAAGCCAAGAATCATCGTGCCATCTCAGGTGACGTACTGAAGATGTACGGCATGGGAATCGGTCTGTCAGGTGAGAGTTTCCCTGATGTAGCAACTGCCTATAGAATAGCTCGAGATTCTGCCGATAATGGTGACTTAGTGTTCATTGGAGGTAGCAGTTATGTAGTCGCAGACTTCCTGAAAAACTGCATTTAGGCTTTTTTAATACACAGGAAACATTTTTTTCGTTGATTCCTTCGTCTATTTGGATATTTTTTTGTTACTTTGCAAAAAATTGTTTTGTAACTAAAAACATTCAATTATGGCTAATACAACAGAAACAGCGAATCTGTGTGGTCTGAAGCGGGAGAACTTCCAGACCACGATTAATGGTAAGAAAACCGACCTGTACATCCTCAAGAATCGTAAAGGTTATGAAGTTGCTATCTCTAACTACGGAGGTGCGATTTGTGCTATTATGGTACCTGACAAGGATGGCAAAGTAGCAAACGTTATTCAGGGACACGGCAGTATCCAGCAGCTTATGAGCGGCAAAGAGCCTTATTTGTCGACTCTAATCGGCCGATGGGGTAACCGTATCTGCAAAGGCCAGTTCACCCTGAACGGCAAGGATTATCAGTTGGCTCTCAACGATGGTCCCAATCACTTGCATGGTGGTACCGTAGGTTTTAACGCAAAGGTATGGGATGCCCGTCAGATGGGTCCACGCTCCCTGGCTCTGCATCGTGTTTCATCTTATGGTGAGGAAGGCTTCACTGGAGAACTCGACGTGACCGTAGAGTTTACCTTCACAGACCTTAACGAACTGATCATCGAGTATCTGGCTACCACCAACAAGAAGACCATAGTCAATCTGACTCATCACGCATTCTTCAGTCTGGCTGGTACAGCAGATCCCACTCCAACCATTGAGGATCAGATCTGCGAGATCAATGCTGACTTCTATCTGCCTACCGACGACACCGCTATTCCTACAGGTGAGATTCTGAAGGTTGAAGGTACACCGTTTGACTTCCGTGCTCCAAAGACATTCGGCAAGGAGATTAACGCTGATAATGAGCAGATTAAGTTCGGACATGGCTATGACCACAACTACGTGCTGAACAAGCATGAAGAGGGTGAACTGAGCTTTGCTGCCAGAATTACCGAGCCAAAGAGCGGTCGTACACTGGAGTGCTACACAACAGAGCCTGGAATGCAGCTTTACACAGCAAACTTCGCAACAGGTTACAAGGGAGCCAACGACTGTACATTCCCATACCGCTCAGCAGTATGTCTGGAGGCCCAGCACTTCCCTGACACGCCAAACCGTCCTTACTTCCCCAGCGTCGTTCTGAATCCAGGTCAGCGCTATAAGCAGAAGACGATCTATCGTTTTGGTGTTGTTGAATAATCCTCCGACTAAAAAATTAGACAAGAATATGACTGAGACTAAGAACAATGGCAAGCTGATTGCCATTATCACCATGTGCTTCATCTTCGCGATGATCAGTTTTGTAACAAACATGGGTGCACCCTTTGGCAACATTTGGGGATTTGAATATCCATTTGCAAAGGCATGGGGTAATCTGATGAACTTTGCCGCCTACCTCTTTATGGGTATTCCAGCTGGTAAAATGCTGACTAAATACGGGTATAAGAAGACTGCCCTGATAGCTCTTATCGTAGGTATTGTGGGATTGGTATTCCAATATCTTTCAAGTCTGTTTGGAGCCGGCTCTTACGTTTTTTCATACAACGGCATCCCTGTAGCTCTCAATCTGGTCATCTATCTGCTGGGGGCTTTCATCTGCGGTTTCTGTGTATGTATGCTGAACACCGTAGTGAACCCTATGCTGAATCTTCTCGGAGGTGGTGGTAATAAGGGTAATCAGCTCATCCAGATTGGTGGTACTTTGAACTCACTGACAGGTACGTTGACTCCACTGTTGGCGGGTATCCTCGTAGGTACTGTAACCAAGGACACCAGCATGAGCGACGTTGCTCCATTGCTTTTCATTGGAATGGCTGTATTTGCTATCTCATTTGTCATTATCAGCCGCGTTTCAATCCCTGAGCCTACCCTTGGTAAGATTGAGCCAAAGTATGAACGCAGTCCTCTGGCTTTCCGTCACTGTGTACTAGGCGTTATAGCCATTTTCTTCTATGTAGGTATTGAGATTGGCATCCCCATGGAGTTGAATTTCTATGTAACTGATCTTCCATTCGAGGGTGCTGCAGCTGCAGGAGGCACACTAGCCGCAGCCTACTGGCTCCTGATGATGATTGGGCGTGCATGCTCAAGTGCCATCTCTGGTAAGGTTTCTACTAAGCTGCAACTTTCGACTGTCAGTGCCGTTGCTATCATTCTTCTGATTATTGCCATCTTTATGCCAGAAAGTGTAACTATCGGCTTCAACGGAAATGATGTACCAGCTAAGGCATTCCTTATTCCTGCCTGCGGACTCTGCACCTCTATCATGTGGGGCGGTATCTTCAACCTCTCTGTAGAGGGTTTGGGCAAATATACGGAGGCAGCTTCGGGCATCTTCATGACAATGGTTGTTGGTGGTGGTATCATGCCGTTGTTCCAGGAGGCTATAGCAGAATCAGTAGGTCCGATTGCCAGCTATTGGCTTGTTATCGCCATGCTTGCCTATATCCTATTCTATGCCCTCATCGGCTGCAAGAATGTGAACAAGGATATCAAAGTAGACTAAATTTAAACCTCTAAAACATTAAGATTATGGATATTGAATTTGTAAGAAGCCGCTTCATCAAGCACTTTGATGGAAAGACTGGTAACGTATATGCTTCTCCTGGACGAATCAACCTCATTGGTGAGCATACCGATTACAATGGCGGTTTCGTATTCCCTGGTGCTGTCGATAAAGGTGTCATGGCCGAAATGCGTGCCAATGGTACTGAAGACACCGTGATGGCTTATGCCATCGACCTGAAAGATCGTGTAGACTTCAAGTTGAGTGATCCTGCAGGTCCTCGTGCCAGCTGGGCTAGATACATCTATGGTATTTCACTGGAGATGAAGAAATTAGGCGTTCCCGTTAAAGGTTTCAATATCGCCTTTGCAGGTGATGTTCCCTTGGGTGCCGGCATGTCTTCATCGGCTGCGATGGAAAGTTGCTTTGCCTGTGGTCTGAACGATATTTTTGGTGAGAATAAGGTTTCTCAGTGGGATATGGTTCTCGCAGGTCAGGCTACCGAGCACAACTATTGTGGTGTCAACTGTGGCATCATGGACCAGTTTGCTTCTGTCTTTGGAAAGGCAGGCTGTCTGATGCGCCTTGATTGCCGCAGCCGTGAGTTCGAATATTTCCCATTCAAGCCCGATGGCTATCGTTTGGTTTTGCTCGACTCTGTCGTAAAGCACCAGTTGGCAGGCTCTCCTTATAATGACCGTCGTAATAGTTGTGAGAATGTGGTAAAACACATTCAGGCCAAACATCCAGAGGGAAAGTTTGAAACCCTGCGTGATTGCACTTGGGAACAACTTGACGAGGTTCGTGCTGAGGTTGGCGAAGAAGATTACAAGCGTGCCAAGTTTGTGCTTGGCGAGAAGGATCGAGTGCTTGCAGTCTGCGATGCCTTGAACGAAGGCGATTACGAGAAAGTCGGCGAGATGATGTACAAGACCCACGAAGGCCTGTCAAAGGACTACGAAGTATCTTGTGAGGAACTCGACTATCTGAACGACATCGCCAAGGAAAATGGTGTAACAGGTAGCCGTATCATGGGTGGCGGCTTTGGTGGTTGTACCATCAACCTCGTTCGCAATGACCTTTATAGGAAGTTCATTGAGGATGCTAAGCAGAAGTTCAATGCAAAATATGGACACGAGCCAAAAGTCTATGATGTAGTCATCGGCGACGGTTCACGCAAGATTTGCTAATTCCGACTTGCTATAAACACGCTATTTAGTGTTTATAAAAGTTAAATAGAAGCGGTAAGGTGTAAAAAATACACTTTACCGCAATTTTTTTCTTATTTTTATTTGTTTGTTCAAAAAATAATTGTAATTTTACACCCAAAATCGTTCAATAATAATAAAACAACTAAAAACAAGTAAAAATGAAAGTATTCAGATCAACATTGATGGGCATTGGCGTTGCAGCGCTGATGTTCTCTGCTTGTGCTGGCGGCCAGAAGGCTCCACAGTTGACGGTATCGGGTCTAGACCCTGCCAAGTTTGACACAACTATTCAAGCAAAGCGTGTAAAACTTTTCACGCTAAAGAACAAAAATGGCATGGAAGTATGTATCACTAACTATGGCGGACGAATCGTTTCACTCGTCGTTCCTGATAAGGATGGCAATCCAACGGACGTCGTACTCGGTTTTGACAACATCGCTCAATATGCCGACACACTGAATTCGCCATCAGACTATGGTTCAAGTGTGGGCCGTTATGCAAACCGCATTAAGAACGGACAGTTCATACTTGGTAATGACACCATTCAACTGAAGAAGAACGATGGTCCCAACTGTCTGCACGGAGGTGGTAACACTGGTTGGATGCATCAAGTATACGATGCTGAGCAAATCGGCGATTCTGTCCTGAAGCTGACGATTGTGGCTGCTGCAGGTGAGAATGGATTCCCAGGAAAGGTGATGGCAGTTACAACCTATAAGGTTACAAATGACAATATCCTCGACATGACATGGGAGGCTGAGACAGATAAGCAGACCATCATCAACCAGACAAACCACAACTATTACAACCTAAGTGGTGACTTTACACAACCCGCTTACGATCAAGTACTCTATGTGAATGCCGACAATTTCACTCCAAGCGATAAGCTCTACATCCCAACGGGTGAAATCAAATCAGTTGAGGGAACACCTATGGACTTCCGTACACCTCATGCCGTTGGGGACAGCATCAACTCTGATTTCGACCAGATTCAGAATGCGACAGGCTATGACCATAATTTCTGCCTGAATACTTTTAAGGATGGTAAGGGTGATGACACTCAGGTATGTGCGAGTCTCTATTCTCCGAAGTCAGGCATCTTCATGGAGATGTTTACAAACGAGCCTGGCGTACAGGTATACAGCGGCAACTTCCAGGGTGTCGGCGCCGATGCTACCATCAGCCGCAAACATGGTATCACCTACCCCAAGCACGTGAGCATTTGTCTCGAGAGCCAGAAGTATCCCGACTCTCCTAATCATCCTGAGTGGTTACAGCCAACACTGAATCCTGACGAAAAGTACTACAGCCACGCTGCATACAAGTTCTCAATCAAATAATTACTAACATTAACATAACAAAGAAAACAATGGATTGGAATTCACATGAGTTCATTTGGCTCGATTGGACAGTTCTTGCCATCGGCCTTTGTGGAGTGATAGCAGCCGTATGGTATGCTATCTGGAAAGACAAGAAAGCCCAGCAGGGCGAGGACTCTTCTGCCTACCTATTTGGTAAAGGAGAGCCCTGGTATGTAATTGGTATGGCCATTTTTGCAGCCAACATCGGCTCCGAGCACCTTGTAGGTCTGGCTGGTACTGGTGCAAAAGACGGTGTAGGTATGGCCCACTGGGAGATGCAGGGATGGATGATCCTCATCTTGGGTTGGGTATTCGTACCATTCTATGAGCTGCTCATCAACAAGATGGGCAAGATTATCACGATGCCTGATTTCCTGAAGTTCCGCTATACTCAGCGTACGGGTTCGTGGCTCTCGATTATCACACTTGTTGCCTATGTGCTGACGAAAGTATCAGTAACGGCTTTCACAGGTGGTGTATTCTTTGAGTTCCTGCTTGGTATTCCCTTCTGGTACGGAGCCATTGGTCTGATTGCTATTACAGCTGTATTCACCGTATTCGGTGGTATGAAGGGTGTGATGACACTTAGTTCCATCCAGACACCTATTCTTATTATAGGTGCATTCATGGTTCTTTTCCTGGGTCTTAACATGTTGGGCGGAGGTAGCATCACGGAAGGTTGGACAGTCTTAATGGACAATGCCGCTTCAATGCACAATGGCGCCGGTATACACCACATGTTCCACTTTGAGCAAATGCCTACTCCTGAGGGCGGAATGGTTGCCGACCATCTGTACAATGAATATCCTGGCTATGTAGTGTTCATCGGAGCATCAATCATTGGATTCTGGTACTGGTGTACTGACCAGCATATCGTACAGCGTGTGCTCGGACAGGTGCCTGGTGAGGATAATGCAGTCGTAATGGCACGTGCCCGTCGTGGTACTATCGCTGCAGGCTTCTTCAAGATCCTACCCTGCTTCATGTTCCTGATTCCTGGCATGATTGCCATCGCTCTGAATAATATGGGAGTAGAAGGATTCTCCATGTACGATGAGACCGTTCTCGACGCTTTCATAAACAATCACATTGAAGACTCTGAACTCATTGCCAGCATCAATGCTGCTCTGGCATCTGTCGATCCTCAATTGGTACAGAATCATGGACTTCTGTCCGATCCTGCATGGCTCAGAGAGCACTATGATGAGCTTTGTCAAGTAGTTCAGACTCATCCTCACGGTGTAGAGGCTCTATTGAACACCGATGCCTCGTTTGCCGCTATGGTTAAGAACGTGCTGCCCGCTGGTGTAAAGGGTATTGTCACCATCGGCTTTGTATGTGCTCTGGTAGCATCATTGGCAGCTTTCTTCAATAGTTGCGCCACCCTGTTCACTGAGGACTTCTATAAACCCATGAAGAAGGGCATGAGCGAGGCTCACTACGTATTCGTTGGCCGTATGGCTACTGTTGTCGTAGTGATTCTTGGCCTCATCTGGATGCCTGTGATGATGAGCCTCGGTTCACTCTATAGCTATCTGCAGGGAATCCAGTCATTGCTGGCTCCCGCTATGGTCGCTGTATTTACATTGGGTATGTTCTCTAAGAAGATTACACCTAAGGCTGGTGAATGGGGTCTCATCGGCGGTTTCTTCATTGGTATGTGCCGTCTGGTGACTAACGTCATCACCGATACCGGTAAGGCTACCATGGACGGTGCCTTCTGGGATGCCACTACTTGGTTCTGGCAGACTAACTGGCTCGTATTCGAGTGCTGGTTGCTCGTGTTCATCATCCTGATGATGGTGTGCGTCAGCTGCTTCACTCCCGCACCTTCCAAGGAGCAGATTGCTGCCATCACCTTTACTAGCGATTTCAAAAAATCGATTCAGGAGAGCTGGGGCGTCTTCGATGTCGTAGGTACACTCGTCGTTATTGGCCTCTGTGCCTCATTCTACTGGTACTTCTGGTAAACAATACAACAAAGAAATGACACAATTTTATAGTGAGCATTCTAAAGTCTGGCTGTCTGTTGACTGTATTATCTTCGGTTTCGATGATGGAAAGCTGAAGATACTGATTGGCAAGCGTCAGATGGATCCTGGTCGTGGTGAATGGAGCCTCTACGGAGGCTTCGTTTCCAGCGACGAGAGTGTAGATGAGGCTGCTTCTCGCACCTTATATGAACTCACGGGACTGAGGAATCTCTATATGCGTCAGGTTGGTGCTTTTGGAAAAGTCGACCGTGACCCAGGTGAGCGTGTGGTCTCTATCGCATACTATGCTCTGATCAATGTGAATGATTATGAAGACAATCTTCTGAAAGAGCACGGTCTGCAATGGGTAAATATTGAAGAGATACCCCAACTCTATTCCGACCACAATGAAATGGTCAAAAAGGCACGCAAGATGATGCAGCAGAAGTTGGCTCACGAACCAGTAGGATTCCGCCTGCTTCCAGCCCTCTTCACCCTCACTCAGCTTCAGAGGCTCTATGAGGCTGTCAATGGTGCAGAACTCGACAAGCGCAATTTCCGGAAGCGCATTAAGGAGATGGATTATATCGAGAAGACTGAGCTCATCGACAAGACCAGCTCCAAACGCGGTGCTTATCTATATCGTTTCAACAAACGGGCCTATAACGAAGACCCAAATTTTAAGATTTAATTATCAATAATAAATATGTTAGAAGAACTCAAACAAAAAGTATTCAAGGCTAACCTTGATCTCGTGAAGCAGAATCTTGTTATCTTCACATGGGGCAATGTCTCTGGTATCGACCGTGAGCACGGTCTGGTTGTCATCAAGCCTTCTGGCGTCGACTATGATGTCATGAAAGCATCTGATATGGTCGTTGTCGACCTCAACACAGGTGAAGTGGTTGACGGTGAACTGAACCCGTCATCAGACACTCCTACACACCTTGTATTATATAAGGCCTTCCCCAACATCCAAGGCGTGGTTCACACCCACTCTACCTATGCTACAGCATTTGCTCAGGCAGGTCGTGATATTCCCAACATCGGTACCACTCACGCCGACTACTTCTATCAGGACATTCCCTGCACCCGCGATATGACTGAGGCAGAGGTGAAGGGGAACTACGAGCTGGAAACGGGTAATGTCATCGTCGATGAGATCCTGAACATTCGCAAGATCAATCCCGATCACACCCCAGCTGTTTTGGTGAAGAATCACGGACCGTTCTCTTGGGGAACCTCTCCAGACAACGCAGTATATAACGCCAAAGTTATGGAGCAGTGCGCCAAGATGGCATTTGTTGCCTTCTCTGTTAATCCTAACCTGACGATGAATCCTCTGCTGGTTGAGAAGCACTACATGCGCAAGCACGGCCCCAACGCATATTACGGACAGAAAGGACAGAAGCATTAAAAAAAACTATTAATAATAATAAACTTAAAAAAACAATGAAAAAAGGATTTGAAAATTACGAGATTTGGTGGGTAACTGGTGCACAACTTCTTTACGGAGGCGACGCAGTAGTTGCAGTTGACAGTCACTCTAAGGAGATGGTAGCCGGACTGAATGATAGCGGCAACATCCCAGTGAAGATAGTATACAAGGGCACAGCCAACAGCTCGAAGGAAGTAGAGCAGGTAATGCTTGCTGCCAACAACGATGAGAAGTGCGTAGGTATCATCACTTGGATGCACACTTTCTCACCTGCTAAGATGTGGATCAAGGGTCTGCAGCAGCTGCAGAAGCCCCTCTGCCACTTCCATACACAGTACAACGCCGAAATTCCCTGGGGCGACATCGACATGGACTTCATGAACCTGAACCAGAGTGCCCATGGCGACATCGAGTTCGGACATATCTGCACCCGCATGCGCGTAGCTCGCAAAGTGGTTTGCGGTTACTGGAAGGACGAGAAGGCTCAGAAGCAGATTGCCGTATGGGCTCGCGTAGCAGCTGGTGTTGCTGATGCTCACAATGTGCGTTGTCTGATGTTCGGTATGAACATGAACAACGTAGCCGTTACCGATGGCGACCGTGTTGAGTTCGAGCAGCGTCTGGGCTACCATGTTGACTACTACCCCGTTTCTTCTCTGATGGAGTATTTTAAGCAGGTCACCGACAAGGAGGCCGACGAACTCGTTGAGGAGTACAAGAAACTCTATACCATCAAGATCGACGAGAGCGGCGAGAAGGTTTACTGGGAGAAGGTGAAGAATGCTGCCAAGGCCGAGATTGCTCTGCGCCGCGTACTGAAGGACGAGGGTGCTACTGCCTTCACCACCAACTTCGACGACCTGGGTGATGCTAACATCGACGATCCTAATTTCTGCGGATTCGATCAGATTCCTGGTCTTGCCTCACAGCGCCTGATGGAAGAGGGATATGGTTTCGGTGCAGAGGGCGACTGGAAGACAGCCTGTCTCTATCGCACACTTTGGGTTATCCAGCAGGGCATGCCAACCGGTTGCTCATTCCTTGAGGACTACACCCTCAACTTCGCTGGGGACCGCTCATCTTGCCTGCAGAGCCACATGCTCGAGGTTTGTCCGCTGATTGCTACCGACAAGCCTAAGCTCGAGGTTCACTTCCTTGGCATCGGTATTCGCAAACAGCAGACAGCACGTCTGGTATTCACCTCTAAGACTGGTAGTGGTATCAAGGCTACCGTCGTAGATCTTGGTAACCGCTTCCGCCTGATTTCTCAGGAGGTAGAGTGCATCGAACCTAAGCCCATGCCTAAACTCCCTGTAGCTTCTGCCCTATGGATTCCTCAGCCCAGCTTCGAGGTAGGTGCTGCCGCATGGATCCTGGCAGGTGGTACTCACCACAGCGCTTTCTCTTACGACATCAACGAAGAGTACTGGGAGGACTTCGCCGAGATGCTGGGCATCGAGTATGTGAAGATCAATAAGCAGACAAACATTGCAGACTTCAAGCAGACCCTCCGTAACAATGAGGTATATTACATGTTGAACAAAGCACTTAGATAACTATGACAGCAAAACAAACAATCGAAGCAGGAAAAGCCATTCTCGGTATCGAGTTTGGCTCTACCCGCATCAAGGCCGTCCTCATCGACGAGGACAATAAGCCCATCGCTCAGGGCTCACACGAGTGGGAAAACCAGTTAGTTGATGGTCTCTGGACTTACTCCACTGAGGCTATCTGGTACGGACTCCAGGACTGCTATGCAGAACTCCGCAAGGATGTTCAGGCTCAGTACGATTGCGAGATTGAGGCTCTTGCCGCCATCGGTTTCAGCGCTATGATGCACGGCTATATGGCCTTCAACAAACGACAGGAGATTCTGGTACCTTTCCGCACCTGGCGTAACACCAATACTGGTAAGGCTGCTGCAGAGCTCTCCAAACTCTTCAACTACAACATTCCTCTCCGTTGGAGCATCAGCCACCTCTATGAGGCTATTCTCGACAACGAGGAGCATGTCAGCGACATCAAGTACCTTACAACCCTCGCAGGATATGTTCACTGGCAGGTAACTGGCCAGTTCGTACTCGGTGTAGGTGATGCTTCAGGTATGATTCCCGTTGATCCTGCTACGAAGACCTACGATGCAGAAATGGTTAAAAAGTTCGACTCACTCATCGCGCCAAAGGGATTCTCATGGAAATTGCTCGACATCCTGCCCAAATCACTCAACGCAGGCGAGAATGCTGGTTTCCTGACTCCTGAGGGTGCCAAGAAGCTCGACGTCAGCGGTCACCTGAAAGCAGGTATTCCCGTATGTCCTCCTGAGGGCGACGCTGGTACTGGCATGGTAGCAACCAATGCTGTCAAGCAGCGCACGGGTAACGTTTCTGCTGGTACATCCAGCTTCTCAATGATTGTACTCGAGAAGCCACTGAGTAAGCCTTACGAAATGATCGATATGGTGACCACACCTGATGGTTCACTCGTTGCTATGGTTCACTGCAACAACTGTACTAGCGACATTAACGCTTGGGTAAATCTCTTTAAGGAATATCAGCAACTGCTTGGTATCGAGGTTAATATGAATGAGCTCTACGGCAAACTCTTCAACAAGGCACTTGAAGGTGATACTGACTGTGGTGGACTGATGGCATACAACTATGTTTCTGGCGAGCCTGTCACAGGTCTGCAGGAAGGACGCCCCATGTTCGTACGTTCTGCTGGCGATAAATTCAACCTTGCCAACTTCATGCGTGCTCACCTCTATGGTGCCATCGGCGTACTGAAGATTGGTAACGACATTCTGCTGAAAGAAGAAAAGATCAAGGTTGATCGCATCACAGGTCATGGTGGTTATTTCAAGACACCAGGTGTAGGTCAGCGCATGTTGGCGGCAGCCCTCAACAGCCCCATCTCTGTCATGGAAACAGCTGGTGAAGGTGGTGCATGGGGTATTGCCCTGCTTGCAGGTTATGCAGTGAATAATCCCGACAAACTCTCACTCGCAGATTACCTTGAGAAGGTAGTCTTCGCAGGCAACACTGGTGTATCTATCGCTCCTACAGCTGAAGACGTTGCAGGCTTCGAGAAGTATATTGAGAACTACAAGCGTTGTCTGCCTATCGAGCAGGCTGCTGTGGATAACAAGTAATTCCCATTGAGCAATTAATTATGAAAAGAGTAATATTTTCCGCAACTATCGCGCTGGCGTTTGCCACATCGGCAACAGCTGCAGGAAACGTGAAGGCAACCATCCATGCCGATAAGGCTGGCGCCAAGATCAACCGCGAGATCTATGGACAGTTCTCCGAGCACCTCGGCTCATGCATCTATGGCGGTCTCTGGGTGGGCGAAGGCTCACAGATTCCCAATATCAATGGTTACCGCAAGGATGTTTTCGACGCCCTGAAGGCTCTGAAGATTCCCGTAATGCGCTGGCCTGGCGGCTGCTTTGCCGACGACTATCACTGGATGGACGGTATCGGTCCTAAAGACCAGCGCCCCTCATTGCGTAACAACAACTGGGGTGGCACCATCGAGGACAACTCTTTCGGTACCCATGAGTTCCTGAACCTCTGCGAGATGCTGGGTTGCGAGCCCTATATCAGCGGCAACGTCGGCTCTGGCACCGTGAAGGAGATGGCCCAATGGGTGGAGTATATGACTAGCGACGGCGATACCCCGATGGCACGTCTGCGCCGTGCAAACGGACGTGACAAGGCTTGGAAGGTGAAGTACTTCGGCATCGGTAACGAGGCTTGGGGCTGTGGTGGTAACATGACGCCCGAGTACTACTCTAATGAGTACCGCAAGTTCAACACATATCTCCGCAATCAGGGCGAGAACCGTCTCTACCGCATCGCCTCTGGTGCATCAGACTATGATTACAACTGGACGAAGGTACTCATGGAGAACATCGGACGCCAGATGAACGGTATCAGCCTGCATTATTACACCTGCTCAGGCTGGAATGGTCCTAAGGGCTCTGCCATCAATTTCGACAACGACCAGTACTACTGGGCACTGGGCAAGTGTCTTGAGATTGAGGAAGTCATCAAGAAGCACAAGGCTATCATGGACGAAAAGGATCCTGAGGGTAAGATTGGTCTGCTCGTCGACGAGTGGGGCACATGGTGGGACGAGGAGCCCGGTACCATTCCAGGTCACCTCTATCAGCAGAACGCCCTCCGCGACGCTTTCGTAGCAGCGCTCTCACTCAATGTCTTCCATAAGTACACCGACCGCGTGAAGATGGCGAACATTGCACAGGTAGTCAACGTGCTCCAGTCGATGATTCTCACCGATCAGGAAGGCACTGGCCACATGGTGCTCACACCGACCTACCACGTCTTCGAAATGTACACTCCGTTCCAGGAGGCCACCTATCTTCCACTCGACCTTGAGAGTGAGATAATGGCTGTCAGCAAAGGCTATTACAAGGAGAAGAAGGAAGCTAAGGACGAAGGCTACCGCCCCTGTCCTATGCTCTCTGCCTCAGCAGCAAAGACAACCGATGGCAGCCTCGTGCTCGCTATCACCAACGTCAGTCTCGACAAGGATCAGACCATCGACTTCAACATCGAGGGCTATTCAGCCAAGACTGTTTCTGGGCGTATCCTGACCTCTAAGAAAGCCGACGACTATAACGACTTCAATCATCCCGATGTCGTAGCGCCTAAGGCTTACAACGATGCCAAACTGAAGAAAGGCGTGCTTACCGTCATGGTGCCTGCCAAGTCTATCATCGTCTTGAACATCAAATAACATCTTATATGGGGCTTCGGCCCCATTCTTCTATGGACGGACTGACGATTACCATCTACAAGAAGAGCAGCAAACTGCCAGCTGTGGACGAAAGTAATTTCTTCCACAGCCGGCGGTTGTTTGAGATCCTGGAGAAAACCCCCAGGCACAAACCGTACATGGTAGTCGTTACCGATGCTCAGGGCCGTATCGTCAGCCACCTGCTAGGCTTTCTGAGATACCGCACATTCATCTTCCCTCCCTTCCTCTTAGTGCATTGTCGCGTGCTGAGTGAAGGGGTCTATGCCGAGAGTAAATATTCGAAGGAGGAGCTGATGGGCGAAATGCTAGGGGCACTGACAAGAGACATCGGCCTACGCGTATTGTATATAGAGGTAAGCAACCTGAGCCAGAAGATGCTTGGTTACAAGCAACTCAGGCAACTGGACTTCTACCCCGTCCACTGGATGAGCGTTCATAACTCTCTCCACAGTCACACTCCCGAAGAGCGCATCCCCGAGAAGATGCAGAAGCGCATCAACCAAGCCCACGAACGAGGTGCCAAGACGGAGATGGTAACAACGGAAGACGATTTCGTGGCTTTCTCGAAACTGATGAGAAAGCACAACATCTTCAAACCAAAGCGTTTTATTCCCGACGATGCCTTCTTCCGTGGTCTCATGGCCGATAAGGATTCCGGGCAACTGTTCGTAACGAAGTACCACGGCAAGGTCATCGGTTGCTCAGCTGTAGTCTACAGTCAGGGGGATGCCTATATGTGGTACTCCGCCTTCCGACGTAAGACCTACCACCACATGCACCCTGACATTCTCACCATCTGGGATGCCATGAAAGATGCCCACCAGCGGGGCTATCGCCACATGTGCTTTATGGACGTCGGACTACCCTTCGAAAAGAACTCTTTCCGCGACTTCATCCTGAGCTTCGGTGGTAAGGAACAGAGCACCTACAGATGGTTCCGATTCTCCCTGAAATGGGTCAACAAGTTGCTGGCCTGGATTTACAGAGAGTAATCATTCCCGTCCCGACATCACCTTTTTCGTTTCATAGTCGTCAGCACTCATGTTGACGTCACGTTCCTTGGGGATATCAGGCACTGCGACAAGTCCGTCATCGTTGGTAATGGCACCGACAGCCTCAGCCTCTTCATCAACCACAGAATCGCGGGCTTGTTCGATATACTCGAAGGTCGTGTCGTTCTTCTGCTCCAGATAGCGCTCATAGCGCTTCTCCTGCGACATACGGCAGCTGGATACCGCCAGCCCAGCCATCACTGCAAATAGTAAAACGAGTTTCTTCATATCATTGTTGGTTTAATTGTCAGTCTTTAGATTCTTTCCACTTGCTTCACGCCCTTCACGGTGCGCAGTTTCTTAATGAGCGCCTCAAGGCGCGAGGTGTCTTCGAGCATCACCACCAGATTGCCACTGAAGAGCCCGTCGTGTGAGTCGATATTAATCGAGCGCAGCACGAGCCGCTCATCCTTCGAGATGATACTCGTCAGATTATTCACGATGCCTATATCGTCGTTGCCAATCACACGGAGGGTAATCGAATACTGTGAAGAGCCTTTGCCACTCCACTTCGCCTTCACGATGCGATACCCGTAACGTCGGCGCAGCTCAGGGGCGTTAGGACAGTCCTGACGGTGAATCTTGATACCTCCGTTGATAGTGACGAAACCGAAGATGGGGTCGCCATAGATGGGATGACAGCAGCGGGCAAGCTGATAGTCTAGCCCCTTCAGGTCACGATCGATCACGAGTGTATCGTCTGTCATGTGGGCATTCATCTGCGAGAAGCGCGACTCGTCGAGGTCGAACTCACTGGCAGAGCGCGCCATATTGTCACCCGTCACAACCTTCTCGCCTTCCTTCAGTTCGACATACTTGTCGATAACGGTATTCACGTCCAGCTGTCCGTCGGCTATCTGCTTGTAGAAGTCACTCACCTCCTTGAAGCCGAGCTTCTTGATGACGTGGAACATGGTAGCCTCCTCCTGCTCGATCTTGCGGTTCTTGAACTTTCGTTCGAGCATCTCCTTGGCGAAGAGGCCCTCCTTCACCTGCGTCTCCTTGAGCGCCAGACGGATCTTCGACTTGGCACGCGAGGTCTTCACGATGCTGAGCCACTCCTGACGGGGCTTCTGCTGCGAAGATGTCAGGATCTCCACCTGGTCGCCACTCTTCAGCAGCTGGCGGATGCTGACCACCTTACCATTAATGCGCCCGCCCGTACACTGATTGCCCAGCTTGGAGTGGATGTGATAGGCAAAGTCGAGCACAGTAGCACCCACAGGGAACTTATAAAGGTCGCCACGAGGCGTGAACACGAACACCTCATCCTCATAGAGATCCATCTTAAACTGATCCATCGCCTCCAGTCCGTCAGAGTGCTCCAGCATGTTGCGGATACCCGTCAGCCACTCGTCGAGTCCACCCTCGCCTTTCACGCCTTTATAGCGCCAATGGGCAGCCACACCTCTCTCGGCAATCTCGTCCATACGCTCGGTACGTATCTGCACCTCCACCCATTTCTGCTCTGGGCCGAGCACGGTGATGTGCAGCGACTCATAGCCGTTCGACTTAGGCACCGATAGCCAGTCGCGCAGTCGCTTCGGGTTGGGCTGATACATATCGGTGACAATCGAGTAAGCCTGCCAGCACTGCATCTTCTCCTTATCCTCCGGACAGTCGATGATAATGCGGATGGCAAAAAGGTCGTAGATGCCCTCGAAACCGCACTTCTGCTTTTTCATCTTTTCCCAGATGGAGTGGATCGACTTCGTGCGACCCTTGATGTGGCACTTGATACCCGCAGCCTTCACCTTCTCCTCCACAGGGCGGATAAAAGCAGCAATATAGGCGTCGCGCGAGGCCTTCGTCTCGTTCAGCTTTTCGCGGATCATATAATAGGCATCGTGCTCCAGATATTTCAGCGACAGATCCTCAAGCTCGCTCTTCAGTTTATAGAGACCCAGCTTATGAGCCAGCGGGGCATAGAGATAGGCTGCCTCCTGCGATACCTCCAGCTTGGCCTCCACATTCTCTGTGTCGCGAATCTGCCTCATCAGGTTCACACGGTCGGCAATCATAATCAGGATCACGCGCATATCCTCGGCAAACGACAGCAGCAGGTTACGGAAATTCTCGCTCTCGATGACGGGATTCTTCTGATAGAGCTGCTGGATGCGGTTCAGACCGTGCAGGATGCGCGACACCTGAGGGCCATACTGCGCCTCGACCTCCTCCAGCGTCAGTTTACCTTCATCTACCTCGGGAATCAGCATAACAGCCTGTAGGGCGTCCCCCTTCAGTCCGATTTCCTCGCGGAGGATTTCAGCGGTCTGAGAGGCCATTTTCTTCTTCTCTTCGTATGTAAAAGCAAACATTTCTGCCATAATCATTAATTTTCGTTGCAAAGATACGAAAAATAAAAAAAATATTCGTATCTTTGCCGCAATATTTTCACCAAACTATAAAAAATATGTTATCAGAGAAAGACTTAAAACAAATCGCCCAAAAGGGTATCACCCCTGAGCAGATTGAGAATCAGTTGAATGAGTTTAAAACCGGATTCCCCTTCCTGAAGCTGGAGGCAGCTGCAAGTATCGGCAATGGCATCATCGCTCCCGCTGCCGACGAGCGTAAGAAGCTCGAGGACACTTGGAATGCCTACAAGGCAGAAGGCAAGCGCGTCGTGAAGTTTGTTCCCGCCTCAGGTGCTGCCAGTCGTATGTTCAAGAACATGTTCGCATTCGTTGATGCCGACTATGACGTTCCGACCACTGACTTTGAGAAGAAATACTTCGACCAGATCGAGAAGTTTGCCTTCTACGATGCACTCGACGCTGCCTGCCAGAAAAACGAAGGCAAGGGCATCAAGGAGCTCATGGCTGCAGGCAACTACAAAGCCGTTGCCGCCAACATGCTGAAGGCTGAGGGACTGAACTACGGACAGCTGCCGAAGGGCCTGCTGTTATTCCACAAGTATCCCGAGGGGCCACGCACCCCGATGGAGGAGCATCTCGTAGAGGGTGCGCTCTATGCTGCCAGCAACGGCGAGGCTCACGTACACTTCACCGTCAGCCACGAGCACATGGAACTCTTCAAGGCTAAGGTGGCTGAGAAGGCAGACTCGTTCGCAAAGAAGTACGGCATCAAGTACGACATCACCTTCTCAGAGCAGAAACCATCGACGGATACTGTTGCCGCCAATCCCGACAACACCCCGTTCCGCAACGACGACGGCTCACTGCTGTTCCGTCCGGGCGGTCACGGAGCCCTCATCGAGAACCTTAACGAGATCGATGCCGACGTTATATTCATCAAGAACATCGACAACGTCGTACCCGACCGTCTGAAGCCCGAAACCGTGGAGTGGAAGCAAGTCATCGCCGGAGTGCTCGTATCGCTGCAGAAGCAGGCTTTCGAGTATCTGCGCATCCTTGATGCAGGCGCTACTGAGGCACAGCTCGAAGAGATTGCCAAGTTTGTCAGCGAGTGCCTCTGCACCGATGCCAAGGGCAAGAAGGCCGATGCCGCCTATCTGCGTGGCAAGCTCAACCGCCCGATGCGCGTCTGCGGTGTAGTGAAGAACGTAGGCGAGCCTGGAGGAGGCCCGTTCCTCACTTATAATCAAGATGGCACCGTATCACTGCAGATCCTTGAGAGCAGCCAGATCGACACCAACAACGAGGCCTACATGAAGATGTTCACCCAGGGTACACACTTCAACCCCGTAGATCTTGTCTGCGCTGTGAAGGACTATCAGGGACGTCCGTTCAATCTGCCTGATTTCGTCGACAAGACCACAGGCTTCATCTCCTCTAAGTCGAAAGCCGGCAAGGAGCTGAAAGCCCTCGAGCTGCCAGGTCTCTGGAATGGAGCCATGAGCAACTGGAGCACAGTCTTCGTAGAAGTTCCCCTCGGAACCTTCAATCCTGTGAAGACCGTCAACGATCTCCTCCGCGAACAGCATCAATAACCCCTAAATCCCCTCGCTCAGACTAGTGAGCGGGGGGATTTGCTTTTCATTTCTGTTCAGCATTTTTATCTTCCTGCAATCAGGCACTTTCCCAGTTTCCCACTTTCCCACTTTGGACATTAGTTTTTTTTGTTGTCGAGGGAGGGAGTTATTATTTGAAAGTTGTATGAATAGTAGAACTATCCGGAATTAATAGTAGAACTTTTTAGTATTAATAGTAAATAGTTCTGGAATTAATAGTAAATAATCGGTCTATTCAAGCCCTGCGAGCACCTGCGGCGAGGTATGTACCTCGTCCTTTCGGACAGTAGTTAAGCCATTACTCTTTAGCTTGCACCAACCTCCAAACATTTGGCTTCACTACTTAACTACAATGAAGTTGAGCAAACGTAGAGAAACTTGAATATTTAATTAAACAAGTAACATAGATCATCCAATGATTCTTTCAAGTTCAGCAAGGCCCTTTTCTGTGCACATACCTCTGAGGGAGACAAACACCAGATTGTGATAGATATCCTCGATGGAGTAACGCTCGTAGAGATGGTTATCCATGAGATAACGCCCCAGAGCATCAAAGATAAGACTCGTCAGCTGGTGGTCAAGACTCGACCGGAAATAGCCTTCCTCGATGCCGCGCTTGATAAATCGTTGGCAGAGTTCACGATTATGCTCATTTCTCTCTTTCAAGAGCTGCATAACAGAAGAATATCTCCTCAGATCTAAATAGAACAGGATATTCGTCCGCTTCGTATTCTCGATCCTACGCTTATAGATGATCAGCAGTATCTCCATCACATTCAAACAGTGGGCGGCGAGCTCCGACAGCTTTGAACTTTCATCCTCCTTATACTTTACCACGCACTCATAAACAAGATGCTCCTTAGTACCGAAAATCTCATAGACGGTACGTTTGGATATGCTGAGTTCTTCAGCGATATCGTCCATCCTTACCTTGCGCACGCCTTGGGTTCGAAATGCCTTCATGGCAGTTTCCATAATCTTAGTTTTCAAATGTCGTCTGTAAGGCGAGAAATCATTAGTTTCCTGCATATTCATTCAATTTGATATGCAAAGGTAGAAAAAAAAACAAAAAAAGAAAATGTTTTCACAAGTTTTTTGTAATTTTGTGCGCGATTTTCAGAATTAACAACAAAAACGATTAGTTATAATATGGTAAAGATCTCAAAAGAAGCCGCCCTTGAATATCATGAAAGTGGGCGTCCTGGTAAAATCGAAGTAAAGCCTACAAAGGCCTACCGTACGCAAACCGACCTTAGTCTCGCCTACTCTCCTGGTGTGGCCTATCCCTGTCTGGAGATACAGGAAGACCCCGACGCTGCGTATAAGTACACGGACAAGGGAAACCTCGTGGCTGTGATCTCTAACGGCACCGCTGTACTCGGTCTGGGCGACATCGGTGCGATGAGCGGTAAGCCTGTGATGGAGGGAAAAGGACTTCTTTTCAAGATCTATGGCGGTATCGACGTGTTCGACATCGAGGTAGCCGAGAAGGATCCCGAAAAATTCTGCGAGGCTGTAGAGCGCATCGCCCCCACCTTCGGAGGCATCAACCTCGAAGACATCAAGGCGCCTGAGTGCTTTTACATCGAGGAGCGCCTGAAGAAGACACTCGACATCCCCGTGATGCACGACGACCAGCACGGTACAGCCATCATCTCGGCAGCAGGACTGAAGAATGCGATGGAGGTGATCGGCAAGGACATCAAGAATGTAAAGATCGTGGTGAATGGTGCTGGTGCTGCAGCCATCAGCTGTACGAAGCTCTATATGGCCATCGGCGCCCAGAAGGAGAATATCGTGATGCTCGACTCGAAGGGCGTCATCTCTACCGAGCGCCAGGACCTGAACGAGCAGAAGAAGTTCTTCGCCACCACGCGAACGGATATCCACACGCTGGCTGATGCCGTCAATGGTGCTGACGTTTTCGTTGGCCTCTCGAAAGGTAACGTACTCTCTAAGGAAATGGTGAAAACGATGGCCAAGGATCCCGTCATCTTCGCACTGGCCAACCCCGTACCCGAGATTTCCTATGAGGACGCCATGGAGGCTCGCCCAGACGTGCTGATGTCGACAGGCCGTACAGACTATCCTAACCAGATTAACAACGTCATCGGATTCCCCTACATCTTCCGTGGTGCGCTCGACGTACACGCCACTGCCATCAACGAGGAGATGAAGCTCGCAGCCGTTCACGCTATCGCCGATCTGGCCAAGCAGCCCGTGCCCGACGTCGTGAACGATGTATATAAGGTGAACAACCTGTCTTTCGGACGTAACTACTTTATCCCGAAGCCCGTCGACCCAAGACTTATCACGGAGGTCAGCTCCGCAGTAGCCAAGGCTGCCATCGAAAGCGGTGTGGCCCGCAAGAAGATTGAGGACTGGGACGAGTACAAGAACTCGCTGTCAGTACTTCTGGGACAGGAGACGAAGCTCACGCAAAAGCTCTACGCCACAGCTGCTGCTCATCCGCAGCGCGTGGTATTCGCAGAGGCAGTGCACCCCACGATGCTGAAGGCAGCCGTTCAGGCCAAGGCCGAGGGTATCTGCCACCCCATCCTATTGGGAAACGACGAGGTGATTGCCAAGCTGGCCAAGAAACTCGACCTGAACCTGGATGGTATAGAAATCGTGAACCTGCGTCATCCGTCGGAGCAGGATCGACGTGAGCAATATGCACGCATCCTCACCGAGAAGCGCAAGCGTGAGGGCTACACCTTCCAGGAGGCCAACGACAAGATGTTTGAGCGCAACTACTTCGGAATGATGATGGTGGAGACGGGCGATGCAGATGCCTTCATCACAGGTCTCTATACCAAGTACTCGAACACCATCAAGGTAGTCAACGAAGTGATTGGTATACGTCCTGAGTTCAAGCACTTCGGTACGATGCACATCATCAACTCGCCCAAGGGAACCTACTACATTGCAGACACACTGGTAAACGAGAACCCCGACCGCGAAGCACTGCTCGACATCTCGAAACTGGTGGCTACAGCCGTCAGATTCTTCAACGAGAAACCTGTCATAGCACTTGTCAGCCACTCGAACTTCGGCAGCAACACCAGCGACGGTGCTCTGAAGGTGAAGGAAACCGCAGCCAAGATGCAGGAGCTCTATCCCGATCTGCCCATCGACGGAGAGATGCAGCTGGGATTCGCCCTCGACAATGAGCTGCGCGATGAGGAATATCCATTCACAAAGGTATTTGGTAAGAAGGTCAACACGCTGGTATTCCCCAACCTGACCTCTGCACGCTCATCGTATAAGATGCTGCAGATGCTTGGTGCCGACGCAGAAATCATCGGCCCGATCCAGATGGGTCTGAACAAGCCTATCCACTTCATCGACTTTGGCGCTTCAGTTCGCGACGTGGTGAACATCGTGGCTGTGGCTACCATCGATGCCTACGTGGATAAGATCAAGTCGAAGCTGACTGCTATCGGTAAGTAAATCCATACACCTTATATTATATTAAGAGTGAGCTGCATCTGAAAAAGATGCGGCTCTTTTTGTGTCCGAACACAAGAAAAGCGCATATTTATGACCTTTTGACTTGATTTATGTCAATTAAGTTACAAAAAGATAGTTTTTCAGCGATTTTTTTGATAAAATGTTTGGTATTTCAATTTTTTGCTGTAATTTTGCACTCAGAAAGTTTAATCAGTATAACAAACAACTAAAAAAGATTAAGATTATGAATGCAGCAAAAGTTGTAGAAGAGTTGAAGCAGCGCTTCCCCAATGAGCCGGAGTACATCCAGGCAGTTTCTCAGGTACTTCCCACCATCGAGGAAGAGTACAACAAGCATCCCGAGTTTGAAAAGGCAAACCTCATCGAGCGTCTTTGCATCCCCGATCGCGTATGTGAGTTCCGTATCACATGGGTAGACGATAAGGGCAACGTGCAGACCAACATGGGTTACCGCATCCAGCACAACAACGCTATTGGCCCGTACAAAGGAGGTCTTCGCTATCACAAGAGCGTAAACCTGGGTATCCTGAAGTTCCTTGCTTTCGAGCAGACCTTCAAGAACTCACTGACCACACTGCCTATGGGTGGTGCTAAGGGTGGTTCAGACTTCTCACCACGTGGTAAGAGCGATGCTGAGGTGATGCGTTTCTGCCAGGCATTCATGAACGAACTGTATCGCGTTATCGGTCCTGATGAGGACGTTCCTGCTGGCGACATCGGTGTAGGTGGTCGTGAGGTTGGTTACCTCTTCGGACAGTATAAGAAGCTCACCCACCAGTTCCAGGGCGTGCTGACAGGTAAGGGACTCAGCTTCGGCGGTTCACTCATCCGTCCTGAGGCTACCGGTTACGGTTGCGTATACTTCCTGACCTCTATGCTGGCTACCCGTGGTATCGAACTGAAGGGCAAGAAGGTACTGATCTCTGGTTCAGGTAACGTGGCTCAGTATGCTACAGAGAAGTGCATCCAGCTCGGTGCTATCCCCTTGACACTTTCTGACTCAGATGGTTACATCTACGATCCCGATGGAATCGACGAGGCTAAGCTCGCTTACGTGAAAGAGCTGAAGAATGTTGAGCGCGGACGTATCAAGGAGTATGTTGAGGAGTATCCCAACGCTGTATATCATGCAGGTGAGCGCCCCTGGCACGAGAAGGCCGATATCGCCCTGCCTTGCGCTACACAGAATGAGATCAACGCTGAGCAGGCTCAGGCTCTCGTAGACAATGGTGTAATCGCTGTTGCTGAGGGTGCTAACATGCCTACCCTGCCCGATGCTATCAAGATCTTCCAGGATGCCAAGTTGCTCTACTCTCCTGGTAAGGCTTCTAACGCTGGTGGTGTATCAGTATCTGGTCTTGAGATGTCGCAGAACTCAGAGCGTCTGAGCTGGACTTCTAAGGAGGTTGACGACTATCTGAAGCGTATCATGAACGACATCCACGAGAACTGCGTGAAGTATGGTACCGAGGCTGATGGTTACATCAACTATGTGAAGGGTGCTAACGTTGCCGGCTTCATGAAAGTTGCCAACGCTATGATGGCTCAAGGAATCGTGTAATTTAGGTGGAAAATATAAACTGTGATATTCGAAGAAGTGCGGGTTTCGGAATGGAAACTCGCACTTTATTGATGAATTAATCGTCGAGATTGTTAATAATTCATAAAAGTAAACAACTGCAAACCGTAAACTGCAAACCGTAAACAAAAAAATAAGTAATTTTGCAGCCGCTTTAATCCCCAGAAGGGGAAATAGGAGTCGGAACAGGCGCCTGCTCCTATCAAATATTAACCCTTTAAAGATGGCCTGATGAACGTCTGTTCAGGCTTCGCCCCGACAAATAAACGAGGGGCACCAATTTATAATTATATGTCAGATTTAACAAAGAACGTTAAGCCGCTCGACGATTTCAACTGGGACGAGTTCGAGAATGGCACGACCGCAGGTGTTAGCAAGGAAGAGCTCGACAAGGCTTACGATGAAACCCTGAACAAGGTAGCAGACCATCAGGTAGTTGAAGGTACGGTTATCTCGGTTGACAAGAAGGAAGTTGTTATCAACATTGGCTACAAGAGCGATGGTATCATCCCCGCTTCTGAATTCCGCTACAATCCTGATCTGAAGGTCGGTGACAAGGTAGAGGTTTACGTAGAAAGTGCTGAGGACAAGAAGGGTCAGCTGATTCTTTCTCACAAGAAGGCTCGTCTGTCTAAGTCTTGGGACGAGGTCAACGATGCTCTCGAGAAGGATGCAGTCATCCAGGGTTACATCAAGTGCCGCACAAAGGGCGGTATGATCGTCGACGTGTTTGGTATCGAGGCTTTCCTCCCCGGTTCTCAGATCGACGTTCACCCCATACGCGACTACGATCAGTTCGTTGGCAAGACCATGGAGTTCAAGGTTGTCAAGATCAACCAGGAGTTCCGCAATGTCGTTGTATCTCACAAGGCTCTTATCGAGCAGGAGCTTGAGGCTCAGAAGAAGGAGATCATCGGCAAGCTCGAGAAGGGCCAGATCCTCGAGGGTACCGTTAAGAACATCACTTCTTACGGTGTATTCGTTGACCTCGGTGGTGTTGACGGACTCATCCATATCACAGACCTGTCTTGGGGCCGCGTAGACGATCCTCACAAGGTTGTCGAGCTCGACCAGAAGATCAATGTCGTTATTCTCGACTTCGACGACGAGAAGCGTCGCATCGCTCTCGGTCTGAAGCAGCTCACTCCACATCCTTGGGATGCTCTGGATGCTAACCTCAAGGTGGGCGACCACGTAAAGGGTAAGGTAGTCGTTATCGCCGACTACGGTGCATTCGTAGAGGTTCAGCCTGGTGTTGAGGGTCTGATCCACGTATCAGAGATGTCTTGGAGCCAGCACCTCCGCTCTGCTCAGGAGTTCCTGAAGGTAGGCGAAGAGGTAGAGGCAGTTATCCTGACTCTCGACCGCGACGAGCGCAAGATGTCACTCGGTATCAAGCAGCTCCGCGAGGATCCTTGGGAGAACATCGAGGCCAAGTACCCCGTTGGTTCAAAGCACAATGCCAAGGTTCGCAACTTCACCAACTTCGGTGTATTTGTAGAGCTCGAGGAAGGTGTAGACGGTCTGATCCACATCAGCGACCTCTCTTGGACCAAGAAGGTAAAGCATCCTTCAGAGTTCACACAGGTAGGTGCTCAGATCGACGTTGTCGTTCTGGATATCGACAAGGAGAACCGTCGTCTCAGCCTTGGCCACAAGCAGCTCGAGGATAATCCTTGGGATGTATTCGAGGCTAAATACAGCGTAGGTTCTATCCATGAGGGTAAGATCACCGAGATGCTCGAGAAGGGTGCTGTCGTAGCACTCGAGGAGAACGTTGAGGGCTTCGCTACACCTAAGCACCTCGTTAAGGAGGATGGCACACAGGCTCAGGCTGGTGAGACACTCCAGTTCAAGGTCATTGAGTTCAACAAGGACTCTAAGCGTATTATCCTCAGCCATAGCCGCACCTTCGAGGATCCTCAGCGCGAAGAGAAGAAGGCCGCTGCCAAGAAGGCACGTGCTCCGAAGAAGGAAGACGCTCCAAAGATCGAGAATGTAGCTGCCAGCACAACTCTCGGCGACATCGATGCCCTCGCACAGCTGAAGGCTCAGATGGAAAGCAGCGAGAAGAAGAGCAAGTAATATCTCTCAACTACTCTATAACAGCCTCCCTGACATCATGTCGGGGAGGTTTTTTGTTTTTGGCACACTATTTGCATAGTGCTCTTTAAAAATGTAGAAATGATAAGATTCAAAAAAGATAAAAAGTAAGTATTATGCAAAAAGGTAACATCGGGGTTACGACTGAGAACATTTTCCCCGTCATCAAAAAGTTTCTCTACTCTGACCATGAGATCTTCCTGCGCGAGATGGTTTCAAACGCCGTTGATGCTACGCAGAAGTTGAAGACACTGGCACAACAGGGCGAATATAAGCAAGAGCTAGGCGACCTGACAGTGCGCATCAGTTTCGATGCCGACAAGGGCACTATAACCATCAGCGATCATGGTATCGGCATGACAGAGGAGGAAATCGACAAGTACATCAACCAGATTGCCTTCTCGGGCGTTACCGACTTCCTCGAGAAGTACAAGGACAATGCCAACAACATCATCGGACACTTCGGACTGGGTTTCTACTCATCGTTCATGGTTTCGAAAAAGGTGGAGATCATCACCAAGTCGTATAAGGAAGATGCAAAGGCTGTGAAGTGGAGCTGCGATGGTAGTCCTGCTTACGAGATCGACGACGCAGAGCGTGCAGAGCACGGATCGGACATCATTCTCTACATCGACGACGACTGCAAGGAGTTCCTGGATAAATATAAACTCGAGGGACTGCTGCAGAAGTACTGCAAGTTTATGGCTGTGCCCATCGCCTTCGGCAAGAAGACAGAATGGAAAGACGGCAAACAGGTGGATACCGAAGAGGATAACATTATTAATAATGTAGAGCCTCTGTGGACAAAGGCTCCAAGCACCCTGAAGGATGAGGACTATAAGAGCTTCTACCGCACACTCTACCCCATGAGCGACGAACCGCTATTCTGGATTCACCTGAACGTCGACTATCCCTTCAACCTCACGGGTATCCTCTATTTCCCAAAGATCAAGTCGAATATCGAACTGCAGAAGAACAAGATCCAGCTCTACTGCAATCAGGTGTTCGTAACCGATCAGGTAGAGGGCATCGTGCCTGAGTTCCTCACGCTGCTGCATGGTGTTATCGATTCACCGGACATCCCGTTGAACGTATCGCGTAGCTATCTGCAGAGCGATCGCGAGGTGAAGAAGATCTCAACCTATATTACCAAGAAAGTGGCTGACCGTCTGAATAGCATCTTCAAGGAAAACCGCAAGGAGTACGAGGAGAAGTGGGACGACCTGAAGCTCTTCATCAACTATGGCATCCTTGCAGAAGAAGGATTCTATGATCGTGCCAAGGACTTTGCTCTGATGAAGGATACAGAAGGTAAATACTTCACCTTCGACGAGTATAAGACACTCATCGAGGCTAATCAGAAGGACAAGAACGACCAGCTCGTTTATCTCTACGCCACAGACAAGGAAGAGCAGTACTCCTATATCAAGGCAGCTCAGGACAAGGGTTACAGCGTATTGCTGCTCGACGGACAGCTCGACGTGCCTACCATCCAGACGCTGGAGCAGAAATTCGAGAAGAGCCATTTCACTCGAGTAGATGCCGACATCATCGACCGTCTGATTGTGAAGAGTGATGCACCAAAGACTGAACTGAGCGAGGAACAGAGTGACAATTTGTCAGCAGTCTTCCGCACACAGATGCCTAAGATTGACAAGGCAGAGTTCATGGTTCAGGTAGATGCCTTAGGAGAAGAGGCTCGCCCTGTCATCATCACACAGAACGAGTATATGCGTCGTATGAAGGAGATGAGCAAGTTCCAGCCCGGCATGAACTTCTACGGACAGATGCCAGATTCGTTTAATATCGTGCTCAACTCAGATCATCCGCTGGTAAAGCGCGTACTTGAGGAATCAGAAGCTGCTACAGCAGAGGCACTCAAGCCTATTGTCGCAGAGTTGAAGGGACAAGAGGCACGCCTCGCTGCCATCCGTGCTGCTCAGGACAAGAAGAAGTACGATGAACTGACTCAGGAGGATAAGGACCAGAAGGCTGAAGCCGAGAAGGCTGTTCAGGAGCAGAAGGACAAGAAGACTGCCGTGATAGCCGACTATGCCAAGGGCAACTCGGTGGTACACCAGCTGATCGACCTTGCCCTGCTACAAAATGGTATGCTGAAAGGCGAAGCGCTCGACAAATTCTTGAAGCGATCTGTGGATCTCATTCAATAACAAATAATTGCTGGGGATTTACCCCAGCAATTTTGTTTTATCCCTTTTTGATGTACCACACACAAACAGCTGCCCTTTGTTACCAATTTGACTATTTCTGCCCACAAAATTAAGAATTCTTTTCTTAAAAACATAAAGCTTTTCACATAACGTCATTATAATACACACATTTTATCGACAAAATCAATCGTTTGCACATATAAATGTGTTAACATTTGATAAATTTTGCGATTGTGTCCCCACACAGCAAAATTGTATCAAAAAAAGTAAAGAAAAGTTTGGTCATTAAGGAAAATTGCTTTACCTTTGCACTCGTTATCCTGAAAACAATCTTTTTACCTTAGAAAACTAATACCTATTGAAGATATGGAGCGATTGCTTGCGAAAGTCATCGCTTTATTTTTTGCCCTTACTCAAAATGTTAAACTTTACTAAATCTACAGTACTATTCACTTTTCACTATTCACTTTTCACTTAAAAGTTGTACCTTTGCAGCCCGATTAGAGTCCGTTGGGGCAGAGTGAAGTGTGTACGAACGTACGCCGCCTCGCGGAAAAAACCCTATTTACAAACAAAACAACAAATGTACGCAATTGTAGAAATTCAGGGTCAGCAGTTCAAGGCCGAGCAGGGTAAGAAGCTCTTCGTGCACCACATCAAGGATGTTGAGGCAGGCAAGACTGTTGAATTTGACAAGGTGCTGCTCGTAGATGCTGACGGTGCAGTGAAGGTAGGTGCTCCGACCGTAGAGGGAGCAAAAGTAGTATGTGAAGTAGTGAACCCACTCGTTAAGGGTGACAAGGTCATCGTTTTCAAGATGAAGCGTCGCAAGGACTCTCGTAAGCGCAACGGTCATCGTGAGCAGTTCACTGAGGTAGAAATCAAGTCTGTAATCGCTTAAAACGTAGGAGGAACAAGAAATGGCACATAAAAAAGGTGTAGGTAGTTCTAAGAACGGCCGTGAGTCAGCAGCTCAGCGACTTGGCATCAAGATCTTCGGTGGTCAGCAGTGCGTTGCTGGTAACATCATCGTTCGTCAGCGTGGTACAAAGCACAACCCTGGTAACAACGTTGCCATCGGTAAGGACGACACGCTGTATGCGCTCGTTGATGGAACCGTAAACTTCCACAAGGGCAAGCGCGATAAGAGCGTTGTTTCAGTGATCCCTAACGCTGAGGCTTAATTAAAAAAACACTTATTCCAAACAAACAACAGAGTCCTTCTCTCCTATGGAGAGAGGGATTTCTGCTTTTTTATGCCTTTTTCTTTTGATATGTCAGCAGGATTTTGTAATTTTGCACCTTAGAAAATGAATTCAAACAAATAAATACGTATTTAACATGTTAACACTCAAACTTATTAATGAGGAAACCGAGCGTGTCGTTCGCGGTCTTGAAAAAAAGCACTTCAAGGGTGCAAAGGAGGCTATCGACGAAGTGCTCGCAGTAGACAAGAAGCGCCGTGAGGCCCAGCAGGAACTCGACCAGAGTCTGAATCAGCAGAAACAGCTGTCAGGTCAGATCGGACGCTTGATGAAAGAAGGAAAGAAAGAGGAGGCCGAGCAGGTTAAGGCACAGGTAGCTGAGCTCAAGGAGAAATCAAAGCAGCTCGACGAGACAATGGCTAAGGCACAGGATGAGATGACAAACCTGCTCTGTCAGATACCCAATATCCCCTACGAGGAAGTTCCTGAAGGCGCTGCTGCAGAAGACAACCGTGTGGTAAAGTCGAACCTCAAGGAATGCTCTGAGAGTGATACAGTCGGAAATTGGGACGTAAACCCCAAACTGGGCATCGCCAATCCCCTGCCCCACTGGGAGCTCGCCAAGAAATACAACCTCATCGACTTCGACCTGGGCGTGAAGATTACTGGTGCCGGATTCCCCGTCTATATCGGCAAGGGAGCCCGTCTGCAGCGTGCGCTCATCAACTTCTTCCTCGATGAAGCCCGCAAGAGCGGCTACACTGAGATCATGCCTCCAACAGTAGTAAATCAGGCCTCTGGCTATGGTACAGGTCAGCTGCCCGATAAGGAGGGACAGATGTACCACTGCGAGGTAGATGACTTCTATCTCATCCCAACAGCCGAGGTGCCCGTCACCAATATCTATCGCGATGTGATCCTCGACGAGAAGGATCTGCCCATCAAGAACTGTGCATACACACAGTGCTTCCGTCGCGAGGCTGGCTCTTATGGTAAGGATGTTCGTGGTCTGAACCGCCTGCACGAGTTTTCGAAAATCGAGATTGTCCGTATCGACAAGCCCGAACACTCGAAGGAGAGCCACAAGGAGATGCTGGCCCACGTGGAAGGATTGCTGAAAAAGTTAGAGCTTCCCTATAGAATTCTGCTGTTATGCGGTGGAGATCAAAGCTTTACGAGTGCCATCTGCTACGACTTCGAGGTTTACTCTGAGGCTCAGGGACGCTGGCTCGAGGTATCGTCAGTATCTAACTTCGACACCTATCAGGCCAATCGTCTGAAATGCCGTTATCGCCGCGAGGACACCAAGAAGACCGAACTCTGCCACACACTGAATGGCTCGGCTCTGGCTCTGCCAAGAATCGTGGCTGCCCTGTTGGAGAACAATCAGACAGAGAACGGTATCAAAGTTCCAGCAGCACTCGTACCCTATATGGGATGCGATATCATCGACTAAACAACACTAAACAAATATTATGAACAAGATTGTAAGAAAAGAGCAGTTCTCTGAAAAGGTTTTCCTGTTTGAGATTGAGGCTCCACTGATTGCGAAGAGCCGTAAGGCCGGTAACTTCGTTATCGTCCGCGTAGGCAAGAAAGGTGAACGTATGCCACTGACCATCGCCGCCGCTGACATCGAAAAAGGAACCATCACGCTGGTTGTACAGATGGTGGGACTCTCATCAAAGAAACTCTGTGCCCTCAACGAAGGCGACTATGTGACAGATGTTGTAGGACCACTCGGTAATCCTACCAAGATTGAGAAATATGGCACAGTGGTTTGTGCTGGTGGCGGACTTGGTGTAGCACCAATGCTTCCCATCATCCAAGCCTTGAAGGCTGCCGGAAACCGTGTGCTCTCAGTGATGGCAGGTCGTTCAAAGGATCTGATTATCCTTGAAGACAAGGTGCGTGAGAGTTCTGACGAGGTCATCATCATGACGGATGATGGTAGCTACGGTGAAAAAGGCGTGGTTACTGTCGGCATGGAGAAGTTCTTCGAACAGGAGCACGTCGACAAGGTGTTCGCTATCGGACCTCCAATCATGATGAAGTTCTCGAACCTTACTGCCCAAAAGCACAATATTCCATGTGAAGTCAGCCTGAACACCATCATGGTGGATGGTACAGGTATGTGCGGTGCCTGCCGCCTGACAATCGGTGGTAAGACGAAGTTCGTCTGCATCGATGGTCCTGAGTTTGATGGTGCCCTCGTGGATTGGGACGAGATGTTCAAGCGTATGGGAACCTTCAAGCGCGAGGAGCAGGAGGAGCTGGCTCACTTCGAGGAGCATCTGGATAGCATCGAGTCTGATATCAATATTGGCACTGGAAAGACAACAGATATTGTGATGGACAGCGATCCTACCAACGATACTATCGAGGTGCTGACTGATCGCGATGCTGAGTGGCGTAAGGAGCTCCGTGCTTCGATGAAGCCCAAGGAGCGCACACAGATTGAGCGCGTCATCATGCCAGAACTCGATCCCGTTTATCGTGCCACTACTCGTACGGAGGAAGTAAATATCGGTCTCACGAAAGAGATGGCTATGACCGAGGCCAAGCGTTGTCTCGACTGTGCTAAGCCCAGCTGTGTAGAGGGCTGCCCTGTGAATATCAATATTCCCTCATTTATCAAGAATATCGAGCGTGGTCAGTTCCTGGCTGCCGCCAAGGTGCTGAAGAACACCTCTGCCCTACCCGCTGTTTGCGGACGTGTGTGTCCTCAGGAGAAGCAGTGCGAGAGCAAGTGTATCCACCTGAAGATGAACGAGCCCGCTGTGGCTATCGGCTATCTGGAGCGTTTCGCTGCCGACTTCGAGCGCGAGAGTGGCAACATCTCTCTGCCTGAGATTGCACCAGCCAATGGCATCAAGATCGCCGTCGTTGGTTCAGGTCCTGCTGGTCTTTCGTTCGCTGGTGATATGGTGAAGAAGGGCTACGATGTGTATGTCTTCGAGGCTCTGCACGAGATCGGTGGTGTGCTGAAATATGGTATTCCAGAGTTCCGTCTGCCGAATAAGATTGTTGACGTGGAGATCGAGAACCTGGCCAAGATGGGGGTTCACTTCCAGACTGACGTCATCGTTGGTAAGACCATCAGTGTTGAGCAGCTTGAGGCTCAGGGCTTCAAGGGCATCTTCGTTGGCTCTGGTGCTGGTCTGCCTAACTTCATGAATATCCCTGGCGAGAACAGTATCAACATCATGTCATCTAATGAGTATCTGACTCGTGTGAACCTGATGGACGCTGCCAATCCCAAGACCGATACCCCGCTGAACCCCGCAAAGAGCGTACTCGTAGTGGGTGGTGGTAACACTGCTATGGACTCTTGTCGTACAGCCAAGCGTCTGGGGGCTGAGGTTACACTGGTTTATCGCCGTTCTGAGGTTGAGATGCCTGCCCGTCTCGAAGAGGTGAAGCATGCCAAAGAGGAAGGTATCAACTTCCTGACGCTGCACAATCCTATCGAGTATATCGCCGACGAACAGGGAGCCGTTAAGCAGGCTGTGCTGCAGGTGATGGAACTTGGCGAACCTGATGCTTCAGGTCGTCGTAGTCCTGTGCCCGTTGAAGGCAAGACTGTTACCCTCGATGTCGATCAGGTGATTGTGGCTGTAGGTGTATCACCCAACCCACTCGTACCGAAGTCTATCCAAGGTTTGGAACTGGGTCGCAAGAACACCATCGCAGTCTCTGAGGAGATGCAGTCATCGCGCAAAGAGATCTTTGCTGGTGGCGATATTGTCCGTGGTGGTGCTACCGTCATCCTCGCTATGGGCGATGGTCGTCGCGCTGCATTGAACATGGATAAGCACCTCAGAAGTGAATAGTGATTAGTGAATAGTGAATAGTGATTCAGATATAGAGAGCCGTCGCCTGGAGCATCGTTTGAAAGAACGGTTCGTCAAGGCGATGGCTACTTATCATCTGATAGAGGATGATGATCGCATCCTTGTGGGGCTCTCTGGTGGCAAAGACTCTCTCCTGCTGACAGAACTGCTGGCAAATCGGGCTAAGATCGATCATCCGCGATTCAGCGTAGAGGCTCTGCATGTAAGGATGGAGAACATCCAATACGAGACGGACACGAGCTATCTACAGCAGTTCTGTGATGAACAGGGCGTGAAGCTCCACTTGAGGACAACGCGATTTGAGATTGGCGAAGAGACCGTCAACGACGCAAGAGACGCTCGTCGACAGAAACAGCCCTGTTTCCTATGTTCATGGATGCGCCGCAAGGAGATGTTCAATCTTGCTCAGGAACTCGGCTGCAATAAGATAGCCTTAGGCCACCATCAGGACGACATGCTGCACACGGCACTGATGAACCTGACTTTCCAAGGACGATTCGACACGATGCCAGCACGCCTGAGAATGCGCAAGATGCCACTCACAATAATCCGTCCTCTATGCCTGATAGAAGAAGCCGACATCAAGGCCTATGCCGAGATGAAAGGTTATCAGAAGCAAAAGAAAATCTGTCCCTATGAGACTAACTCATATCGAACAGACATCAAGCGTCTCTATGATGAAATCGAGCAAATAAACCCAGAAGCCCGTTATAGTATCTGGAGAGCCCTGAACGCAGAAAACAAACTGATTGAAGAATAGAAGATGAAATTAAGAACGGTTGCCACACTCACACTGATTCTGCTCCTGCCACTCTCAATGAGTGCGCAGAAGAAAAAGAAACGTGTGGGCAAGAAACCAGCTGTAGAGATACCGAAAGAGGATCCTCGCATCACGAACATGCGTGAGATGACGCAACAGATCATCATCGTTGACAGCATCGTAACGGATAAGAATCAGTTCCTGCCCCATTTGCGAGTATCACATGAGTCAGGAAAGGTCATGAGTCCCAGGCAATTTCTCAATAAGAGTCAGGACGACAGCACCAGCGTCTTCGTCAACGAGATGGGCAACAAAGCCTATTTCAGTCTGCCCGATGACAGCCTGCGCCAGCAACTCTATACTATCGATAAGCTGGGCGGTGAATGGAGTCGGCCTATGGCTCTTCAAGGTATCAGCGATGGTATCAACGAGGCTGCCTACCCTTTCATGCTCACCGATGGCATTACCTTCTACTTCGCCGGCAAGGGTGAAGAGAGCATCGGAGGCTACGACATCTTCTTCACCCGTTACGATTCTCACACCAGCCGTTTCCTGAAACCAGAGAATCTGGGCATGCCATTCAACTCTGAGGCTAATGACTATATGTACGCTATCGATGAGTATAACCGCATCGGCTATTTCGTCAGCGACCGTCATCAGCCAGAGGGGAAAGTCTGCATTTATATTTTCGTGCCTTCCGACAGCCGCAAGACCTATGATCTCTCTGCCTATACCGAACAGCAGATGCGCGGTTTTGCTGACATCAGTCGTATCGCTGACACATGGGGTGACGGCAAAGAGCGCCAGGCAGCACTTGCTCGTCTGAAGAATTTAAGAGCAGCAGGCAAGGACACACAGACTGCAAAAACTACAGACACAGACCAGCTGCTGGTCATCAGTGATGCCCTCACCTACTCCAGTGCCAAGGATTTCCGTTCACGCGAGGCTGCTGCTCTTTACGAACAGCTCGTCAATGCCCGCAAACAGCTCAGCACAATCAACAAAGAACTCGACAGTGCTCGTGATGATTTTGCCAAAGCCAATGCTTCCGACCGTGAGGGATTGAAGAAAGAAATTCTTCTTGCAGAGAAAGAAGTACTGCAGCTTGCTGAACGCGTCAAGACCCTCGAAAAGCAGGCACGTAACACAGAAATCAAAGTTATCAACTAAAAAAATACAAGTCTATGAGTAAGAGAATTTTTCCTGAATCCGAACTGATCATCAATGCCGATGGTTCTTGCTTTCACCTGCATCTGAAGCCAGAACAACTGGCCGACAAGGTTATCCTCGTGGGTGATCCTGCCCGAGTGGATACCGTTGCTGCCCACTTCGACTCGAAAGAGTGCGAGGTCAGCAGTCGTGAGTTCCACACCATCACTGGTATGTATAAAGGCAAGCGCATCACTTGTCAGAGTCATGGTATCGGCTGCGATAATATCGATATCGTGGTCAACGAACTCGATACTCTTGCCAACATCGACTATAACACGCGTGAGGAAAAAGATGAGCATCGCACGCTGACAATGGTACGCATCGGTACCTGTGGCGGATTGCAACCTTTCACGCCAACGGGCAGCTTCATCGCCAGCGTCAAGAGTATAGGCTTCGACGGTCTGCTGAACTACTACGCAGGACGCAATGTGGTCTGCGACATCGATATGGAGCGTGCCTTCTGCGAGCACATGCAGTGGGATCCCATCAAGGGCGCCCCATACGTGTCTATCGCCGACGAGGAACTTATCGAACAAATTGCCAAAGACGATATGGTACGCGGCTACACCATCTCTTGCGGAGGATTCTATGGTCCTCAGGGGCGCGTGCTTCGTGCAGACATCGCAGATCCCCAGCAGAACGAAAAGATCGAGGCCTTCGAATACGATGACATGAAGATCTGTAATTTCGAGATGGAGTCATCTGCCGTAGCAGGTCTCGCCTCCATCCTGGGCCATCGCGCCATGACCTGCTGCATGGTCATCGCCAACCGCTATGCCCAGAAGATGAACACCGAGTATAAGAACTCCATCGATACCCTCATCGAAAAAGTGCTCGACCGCATCTGATGACAGACACTATCTGCGCACTCGCAACAGCTCCTGGTGGAGCACTCGGAATCATCAGAATCTCAGGCCCTCAGTCGCTTGAGATTCTTTCTCACGTATTCTCCAAGGATCTCTCAAACGCAAAGCCCAACACCATCCACTACGGACACATCAAGGATGACACAGAGATCATCGATGAGGTGATGGTGAGTATCTTCCGTGCCCCCCACTCCTATACAGGCGAAGACTCTGCAGAGATCTCCTGTCATGGTTCGCGCTATATATTAAACAAGGTGTTAGAACTCTTGATTCAGAACGGCTGCCGCATGGCCCAGCCCGGTGAGTATACCCAGCGGGCTTTCCTCAATGGCAAGATGGATCTCTCACAAGCCGAAGCCGTAGCCGACCTCATTGCGTCTGGCAACAAAGCAACGCACCAGATTGCCATGTCTCAACTTCGTGGAAACTTCTCTTCAGATCTTTCCCGCCTCCGCGAACAACTGCTGAAACTCACCTCACTTTTGGAGCTCGAACTCGATTTCTCTGACCACGAAGACCTCGAATTTGCCGACCGCAATGAGCTGTTGGATATTGCGAATAAAATCAACAATCGCATTACGCACCTTGCCCGCTCTTTTGAGACAGGGCAGGCTCTCAAAAACGGCATTCCCGTTGCCATAGTCGGCAGGACGAACGTGGGGAAATCAACACTCCTTAACAAACTGCTTCGAGATGACCGAGCAATCGTATCTTCTGTACACGGAACAACTCGAGATACGATAGAAGATGTGATAGACATTCAGGGCGTCACTTTCAGATTTATCGATACGGCTGGTATTCGTCAGACCACTGACGAGGTTGAGCAGATAGGCATCAGCCGCACATACGCCGCCATCGAGAAAGCCCGCATCGTGCTATGGCTTATTGATGCCGAACCAACATCCGAGGACATTCAAGACATGCAGAATCGATGCAAAGATAAGTCGCTGATTACCATACAGAATAAGATTGACGAGAGCAGATCTCATTTCACATTCCACCTTCCACATTCCACAAATTCCACTCATCACGCTTCATTTCTCAAAATCTCTGCCAAGCAAGGCACCAACCTAGACCAACTCGAGCAAGCCATCTTCGAATCAGCCAATATTCCAGAGCTCTCCGAACAGGACATCATCGTTACATCAGCCAGGCAATACCACTCTTTGCTCAGTGCCCAAGAAAATCTGTCCAGAGTCCTATCCTCTTTGGAGTCAGGCCTAAGCGGAGATTTGGTTTCTGAAGACTTGAGGCTCGTTTTAGACGACCTCGCAAGCATTACCGGCCAAAATCGTATTTTAGCCGATGAAGTATTAAGAAACATATTTACACACTTTTGCGTGGGCAAATAGTCCGATTGCCAAGAAACAAATATGTGAGGCACAGTGAGACAGAATTTGCTGAACTAAAAGCGTGAGTTTACGTTTATTTGATATAAAATGTTGCCGACATACCTTTATGAAGTACATCGGCAACAAATTATGAGAGAGGATTTCACGTCTGAATAAACCTGATCTTCCTGCGATTCTCCTGCGATGGTGGACGGACGGCGAAGTGGAGCCAGTAGCCGCCCTTGGGCGAACGCTCTAACAGGAGTTCGTCAAAGTCCTCGCGACTTTCATCGCTGATGTCGAGCAGGATGACGGCATAGCGGAGGGCTTGCTCCAAGCCAGCCACGCGGATATCTGCGGCGCAGCCTGTCAGATGGTTTGAGCCTTTCACACCGCCAACGGCGGCATTCACCTGTGGAGAGCGATAGCCGGAGTTGATGACGATAGGATCATCACCCTCGCCATAGCGTTTGTTCCACTCACTGCGAAGCATCTCCAGCCAGCCGCAAAGCCTACGAAGGTTCTCGATATGTACGTGCGAAGGGATATTTCCATCAGCTGTCTTCGCACTGGTTTTGCACATTTCTCCGAGCGTAATGTGCTCAGAGAGTTTTGCGGATTTATTGATTGTTACTTCTTGCATAATCTACTTGGTATTACTAAAACTACTAAACGAAACGGCAAAACGGGAAAACGGCAGTTCAGAGGAGGGGAAGCCTCCCCTGAACGCCATTGCTATAGCATCACTGTTCCCGTCTTGCGATACATTGATTTCACTTTGCCGTTGTCTTTATATTCGCCCGTCTTCACGGCCAGATGATCGGCTATCAGCGTACGGGCACGGCCACGTGCAGAGGATTCACCTTCGAGTCCGAAACAGCGCATGATGTCATCGGCTGTAAATTCCTCAGGCAGACGGTTAAAGGCCTCGATGGTCTTCTGCTGACGGCGACTGTTGGCAGACACATCGCGCTTCTGGTCATCGAAATACTTCTCGGCCATGGCTCCGAAGTAATGGCGCTGGCAAGCGTATTGGATGTTCACAAGCAGCTCCGTGAGTCGCCAATCCACATCGTCGGTCTCGAACTCACCACACCAGTAGTTACCCTCCTGATGAATCTGTTGCCAATGACGCATCACGATAAACGGAGCAGCGAAGTTCAGCCCGTGATAGGCACATCGCTTCAGCAGCATCTCGTCGGCCTTGGAGTTGTTCTCCTTCGCATCCATCATGCGGCGAGCCGTCCAGTCGTAGAGTTCATCCACTATCTTATCCAAAGACAGGATGCCCTTCATGCGATCCAGCTTGAAAGCCCATTCCTTCAGTCGTCCGTCACTCTCGAAATCAACGGAGCGTTCACGCTCCATCATCTCGAAATTCGTTGAGGGCAGAGGAATACACGTCAGACGAGTAGCAAGGCCTGAACCGAAGTTCTGCTCATTCACCTTCTTCTTCAGCGCGATGGGCGTGCCTGTGTAGATATAGTTCCAGGTGACGAAGAAGTTCTGAACCACGCTGTCGAGATTCGAGTATGCCTGACCGTCCTCTTCGTTGTGGAAAGCTTTCAGTTCCAACGACTGCTTGTCAATCCAAGAGCCACCCTTCTGAACGGTCAGCGTGTTATCCAATTCAGTATCAAACGTCAGCATGTGCAACTGCATTTCCTCGCCATCCACCACCTCTACGGCATTCACCATGTCCTGGATGAACTGCGCATTAGAGGTTCGAGCCGGATGCACGCGGAACAGCGCCTTGGGTTTCTGCGGTTTCTCCTTGTTCGCACCCTTGGTCTTCATCTCCTCCTTGTAGCGGTTGATGGCTGCGATACCAGCCTTGTCTGCTGCCACCATGGGAGCTGCCAAGAGTTTGAACAGTCGCGTAGCGAATGACTTTCCAGATGCAGGGTCACCAATAATCAGCGTCGAATTATTCAGCCTTCGCAATTCCTCTGGGCGATGATAGAACCTGTACGTGCAGCGAGTCATGAGCGTCATCAGCAATCCGCCTGCTACATACAGAGCAGCCGTAAACTGATTCTTCTTCAAGCCCTTGCAGATGTCGCGCAGCAAAGGGAAATCCTCAAACAGACCTTCAATCTGAGCGCCCCATTCCCAAAGCCAGCGCTCGATGTCGCTTTCCGTCACCGATGCCGCCGACGCTTGCGTGCCCTGCGTAATCTCGTACCACGTCTTCCCGCACGCCTCCTTGATAGCCTCCTGCATGGCCTTACTCGGTTGCTGAGAGAGATATTTCTTCTCCTTCTCTGCCATACGCTCAGCGGCACTGGCCACAGTCTGCTCCACATTCTCGTCGCGCTCGTCGATGATCTCCTGTACCCACTTCTGCGCCTTGAGCGCCTGGAGGGTCTTCTGCCTGTCGCCATCGAAGAGCACAAGCAGATCTGAGGCGAGTTTGAGGCTCTCATTATGTCTGTTGCTGTCAGCCGCGCATGGCAACTTGCCAGCGTAACGGCAATCAATGATATGCTGAACATCATACCCACGCCACGTTAACGATACTGCCTTAGCATCCACATTCCCGACAGTCTCAGACCCTGATTCAGCTTTCTTACCGGCCACAGCAGCAGTCGCAGCAGCACCAGAATGACCAGCCCTATACTCAGCATCGTATTTCTCAGCAAATTCTTTGTTCTCATACGTAAAAAGTTCTTTGTCAATATACAAAATATCCGATTCCTTGCAGATGAAGCTCATGCGGCTTGCATCCTTGCAACTTTCGTCAACCTCCACGCCAAGCACCTCGGCCATGGCATGCTGGTTGTCGATGAGATTACCCTTAGCGACGTCGGCCTTGAAGACAATTTTCAGTCCATAGCCAGAGGGTGTGATATAAATGAGCAATATGCCCAATGCTCCAAAATCAAGTGTCTGCCACTCAGCGAACTTTTTCTGAGGATTCTCCACGTGATCCACGTCCATTACCACGAGTCCCGTCAGGCGGGTGGCCGCCTGCTTGCGCCAGCGGCCCACCTTGCCGTTCTTGGATAGGGTCTCGTCAAACATCGCCTGAAAGATGAAGGCCGGCAGCTTGCGCTTCAACGATGCCTCGCCTGTTTCGCGATACTTGTCAATGTTATCGTTCCACTGCGTAGCACTTACCAGCGCATAGAACTGCTGTTCATCAACAGGCAATGTCGGATTTACAAAACTCTTCTGATAACTGAACATACTTCCTATAGATTAAAGATCAAACATTGTCCATAATCTCCTCGATCTCCAGTACGCTCATCGCCTGCTTCAGCTCACGATGCATCACCACGTCTACCAGTCGGCGACCTAAAGTCTTCTTGGCGCTGGTATAAAACTTGTAACGCTGCGGCGACTCCTTCAGCCAACCGTTCTCCAATTGGCAGATCACTCGTTCGTGACGGTCACGCGGCTGACGATTGTACGCCTTAAAGGTTAAACGACCCGTCTCCTCATCCATGTAGAGGACACCTTCCACTCGCTTGCCCGCGATGAGCTTCGTCATCAGTTCCAGGGCATTCAAAATCCAAATGTTTTTTCGCATAACTTATCGAATTATGAGCATCGGAAAGCGAAGTTTTAGTTGAGCTCATTAGTACGTACACATTTCCTCGCTCATCCTCCGACTCGGTTATTTACTTCTTTACCTTCTTACTTTTTTACCTTTTTACTTTTTTACCTTTTTACCATATCGGCGCATCATGTATTTCATGTGACCGGCAAACATCAGCGTCGGCATGTCTGCCTTTAGCATCTGAGAGATGGTCTTGAAGTGCTGAGTCGCCATGGCACTCTTGAATGTCATCTTCGTGCCCGTCATCACATACACCACCAGCGCATACGCCATTGCCGCACGATCCAGCGGATGATAATACTCCAGCATCTTTTCTACACGCTCTCTGCTAGCCTGAGTCATCCAAAGTTCCAGCAGCTTCACCATCATCTTCGTGGCCATCGTGGTTTCCCAGCTACCCACCGACTCCTCACCATCGGTCTTCTCAATCCAAGGAGCCAGGTACAGAAGAATCTGACTGATTTCTGAGGGCTTATCGCCGTTTACTCCGTTAACTACTTCCTGTTGTGTGTCTGTCAGCTGAGCCGACTCCATCACTTCTTTTTGAATCTTTGTCATTGTCTTATAGCTTAAAAATGAACATAAAAAACAAACCCACGGTCATCATTTCTGATTTCCGTGGGCAAAGATTCTAAATCCAGTCCCAAATTTACAAGTGTTTACTAAATATTTTTATGAAGGCGTTAAGCCGTTGATTTTTAGTTAGTTAAGCAGAACCCACCGCCGTTTCCGAAAGTGGAGCCAACTGGGGGCAACAGGATTCAGCTTTTAGGATACTTCTTAAGCATACCTTCTAGCAGGCCAAAGAGCATTTTTGCCTCAGCAGAGTCCATCTTATCACTTAAACGTCTCACGGCGCTGGCAGGTTTATTATAATATGGTATAAAGGCAAATTCCAAGTCCGTCAACTGAAGGTCACGCGCCCTAAGCTCTTCCATTTTCAGGATGCCACCAATAAACGGCGCCACAATCATTACGCCGCCATATTTTTTGGTACCACTAAGGAACTCGTTTATTTTCACCTCATAGTTCTTCCTCAGGTCGTCCATCATCTTCACAATGCGATCGCCATCCACAAAGAACACGTATTCACCCACCTGCCCTCTGGGCTTAGCAGGTATCGTCTCGCCATTCTTCTTCGCAGCCTCTTTCACGATAGCCTTCACCATGTTCACAAACACATCGGCAGGTGGAAGGTCTGGCCTTACCTTTGTCTGCTTAGCAGGCTCAGCCTTCGTCTCATCCACCACCTCTTCAAAGTCGGCAAACTCCTTCTCCAGTTCCTCAGCCTCCTTTTCTTCCTGCTGCTTCCAGTCACCCTTCTGCCCAGGCACATTATATTGTGCGAACTTAATCATGATGCTCCCAGCCTGGTGCACATGCTTATCGCCCTTGATATATTCCTTCGTATCACTCATTCCACGTTACTCTATAAATTCCCAGAATTCGTTTCCAAAGTGCAAAATTTGCACTTTGGAAACAGTCCACCACTTATTTTGCACTTTTAACAGGTTTATTATTATCATTCTTTTCTATCTGTTTCTGCTGTTCCGCTATCCTCATGGCAATCTCTGCTGAATCAGCATCAACAGGCAGCGCCAGTTTCAGCAACTTCGAGTCCTCATTGAATTCATTCTTGTCGCCGTAGATATTCTGAGTTGTGGGACGCTCTGCAATCTTCTTTAAGGCCTTTGCAAGTTCATCTTCCTTTTCATCAATCCATGCATCAAGTACGGCAACTGCATCATTATACCCTCTGTTTTTAAGAATAACTCTGATTGGATTTAGCCCTTTTCTATCATATTTGTAAGCTTCCATAAGGTCTTCAAGAAAAAACTGAATGAAATCACCATCGGTTCGAACTCCTCTAAGTTGTTCAATCTCTTCATCTTTTCTTTCTATTATCTTGTCTCTCTTGTCTATTTCCTCTTGAAAGGAAATCAATTCCCAACTACCTTCCACATTTGGTGTTGCCTTGAAATCGTATGGGCTTGAATTCAGCTCGCGTCGTATGGTGGCCTTAATATCCACAGACCGTGTATTCTTACCTATCAACTTTATGGCAACAGGATATATTTGTTTCAGCTGAGCTTTTCCACCCAGCATTTCCAACGCTTTTCTTACCGCCTCTTTATGCGTCAATTCACCTTGTTTTTTCATACTTACCTGCAAAGGTACGAAAAAAGCCGATCACAAAGTGACCGGCAGATCTATGGGGCTCTATTTTTGATCAAATTTAACTTTTGAGGATCCAAAATCTTCAAAAGTTACTTTGAGAAGTCTATTTCTGCTTCTGAAGGAATACGGAATGAGAATGTTGTTTTATCGTCTTTGTTCGTAATCGCCAAGTCGCCATTACAAATTACATCCATTCCTATGACTACATCATACTCATCGCTATCGAATTCCATAGCCATAATATCCGTCACTATATCACGAGTAGGCAGGCCAATATGAACAAGATAAGTATCTTTGACATCGATACCTTCATTGTAACCTGACACACCAGACTTACCAATAGACTCAAGACCTAAGACTTTGGCTACCTTTGCGGAGATAAGCGATACAGAAGCACCTGTATCCCAAAGTGAACGCTGTATCTTTACACGCTTAGCCTCCTCGCCACCCAACAAGTCAGAAGGTGCATAAACATAACACTCTGTAACGATACTATCAACCTTTTCCTGATAATGTCGAGTAAAGACTCCCATTGCTTTAGCCTTTGTAAATATCCACCCCGCCAGGAATAACCTTACTTGCAGGAACATTAACATTCAATTTGCGCCAAAGCACCTTGGCTATACCAGAACGCCTGACGCTAATACCCTCACGCGATGCACCGCTGGGTATCAACTTCTCATTACCGATTTTTACTGTCTGTACTTCCATAACCAATTCGTTTTCGGTTGCAAAGTTACATTATTATTTTGAATAAAACAAGTTTTATTCGATTTTTCAATCAAATACTCACATACAACTACTCAAACGCCTTAATAACCTCTTCGTATTTCTTAATCCAATAGGCTCCACGCTGCTCTTGCATATTGAGTAAAAGCGATTTATTGAACACCTTCCCTTTCAGTTCATCCAAAGGCTTTCCCAGATGGATAAGCCAGTAGGTTCTGTCACGTGTTGGTTTGTAGTCTGATGTATGAGAAGCCATCTCCGTTACTTGCTCACAAGTCTTCACTTGGGGCTTTACTGACGATATTCTGCATAGATGCGCCCTTTTCGAATCTTTCCCAAGAAATGCCAACACATATTCAGCACCAAGTAGCTTTGGCATAGACATAATCTTGCTAATGGGCAACGTGTAGTTGTGTGATTTCTCGAACCATTCCCATTGTTCTTCAGAACCTATTCTACCCACAAGTACATGATGTGGCTGTTCAGCTTGTATAGCTCCATTAAAGTCCACCAAAACCATCTCTTTGTATGCCTGTCGAATCTCCTCGTTTTCCAGTTCTTCTCGACGTTTAGAGGCAATTTCGAGATACCTCAAATCCATATCTATACCCAGATACCTCCTCCCAAGCAGAGAAGCAGCTACACCTGTAGTACCACTACCGTTAAAAGGGTCGAGCACCCAGTCGCCTTCCTTTGTTGATGCCATGATGATACGCGACAACAGACTCAATGGTTTCTGCGTAGGATGCTTGCCACATGATTTCTCCCACTTCGCCACTGCCGGCATACGCCACACATCCGTCATCTGTTTGCCATCGTTCAATTGGCGCATCAGTTCGTAGTTATAGCGATGCTGAGCCCGCTTTGATTTTTTGGCCCAAATAATATACTCTGCAGAGTGTTTGAACACACGATGAGACACGTTATCAGGTGGATCAGTCTTGTTCCACGTAACCACATTCAGAATCTTAAATCCTAATTCCGACAGTTGATCTGCCACAGAGAAGATATTGTGATAGGTACCGCTAATCCAAATGGTTCCATTATCTTTCAATTTATCCTTGCATGCCGTGAGCCACCGGCGGTTAAACTCATCGATATACTCTGCTGAAGGAGCCTTGTCCCATCCTCCTTTATCCACACAAAACACCTTGCCGCTGCTAACGCTGATGCCACCATTACTCAGAAAGTATGGAGGGTCAGCAAATATCATGTCGAACTTGAAGTCAAACGCTTCAAGTACCGACACGCAATCACCATATACGAGGGTGAAGTCCTTGTTTCGTGACTTATAGTTTATTTTTATACAGTTCATAGTTGTTGAGCCTACTAATTTATAATAATATATTTGCTCCTATCATTTAACAAATTATCAACTCTTCCATCATCATACCTTACAATCAAGCGAAAAGAGCCCCTCATTTCTTTCTTTTTTATCACTGTACAGTTCATCGATTGGTATTTAATTCGATCACCAACCATCGCCTCTCTTTTTGTTTGATTTGTGATTTGTGTTCTTGCAGAAGAAAAAGACCTTTCTATTACCATTTTTGAAGACTTTGACAACATCTCAATTTTTGATCTGTTGTAAGATACTACATCCATCACGCCATTGGAATATTCTATAAATAACTTAGCAGACTTGCTGGATCCAATAATCTTCTTTACTATGCAATGCTTTCTGTTGTATAATATTTGATCTCCCACTTTGAGTTCACCATACTTAGTTACTTCTTTGGGAGTTTCTTTATTTAAAGAACGTCGTCCTTCCTTTTTCAAATGAGTGTATTCGGTAACACTCGTCTTTTGGTATGAATTAGATATTTGTTTTTGTTTCTCTTGACTTTTTACTCTTTTTATAATATGATATGGAGTGTTACTAACGGAGATTTCCGTGGTAAATCCTGAACACATTTTTACTATAAGAATAGTAGAACCATCTGCCCCCTGCTTTGTTTTCACTACTCGTCCCAATTGATTTGAAGAATCAATACGAATCATTTCTCCAATCTTAGCTTCTTCTATTTTTATATGGGAGACATCCTGTAATTTACGAACAGAGGACCATATTATTTGCCTTACTCTTTCACGCGTCAGGTCCATTTTGTCTCCTATAGATGACAGCGTTTCTTCCATTACATCTACCCCATAATAAAGCCTCAATATTAGCGCTTCTTTATTATTCAAACATCGAAGAAGCCAACGCACAAAATGCCAATTATATTCATCCTTTTCATAATCAGCGACGAAATCTGTTCTGCTTTCAAGTAAGTCCAAATCTAGTTGATACTCAACAAGTTTCCACAGGCTGTCAGGCAATTGATATAATAATGCTATTTTCTCGGTTCTGCATCAATTTGGGTGGTAACCAATTATTACAAAGTTTAACTATCTGCTTGATAATCAATACGTTAGTTAACTAAATAAAGTTGCAGATGTGC
>ONKL01000024.1 GCA_900318395.1 uncultured Prevotella sp. | reverse complement strand
TGCATCTTTGAAATGCTAGTGATACTCAAAACTCATACAGAGAAGGGATATACTCCGATCAACCTAGAAGTAGGTTAAGGAAGCCTCTCTCTCCGCTGATAAATCCGCGTAACTAGTTGGTTGTCAATAAGTTGCGCGGATTTTCTATTTCTCCGTTACCCAAAATCAGACCCAAATCTCATCCAAAACTCGGAGAATCCTGAAAATAGCGATTCCTAAACTATCCAAGGAGATGTTAAAGTATGTATCTGATAAACAGATAGGTAGCCTTTACTTTTAGATTTAATCATCCCACGTTTATCACGCTCGACAGAACAAACGGTTTGCTCTGTTCTCGCTTATTCGAAACGTTCATAATCTTTGCGGAAGCTAGTATTATCTGCATAGTTCTTTTTTCTTTCTATTTGTCAAGATAGGCGTTTAGAAAAGCAGCTGCAAGACTGTTCTCCTTGATATTCTTGCGCGCATCGTCTGGGTTGAACCACTGGTAAGAGTCGATTTCACTATTTGGGTTGAACTCGCTGGCATCTGCAACGAATGCAGTGAAGTTGCACATCAATGTGTTTGACGGCTCAAAAAAGCTGGTGCGATTAAATCTCAGGTGGGTGACAGTCATTCCTGTCTCTTCCTTCACTTCACGGCAAACCGCATGTTCCAATTGTTCGCCACGATTGACATAGCCAGCCACAAGGATGAAATGCGGTTTCCCATACTGGCGGATAAGCAGAATCTGTCCCGTCTGCTCATTGATGACCACCATACTCACAGCTACATTGTACATCTGAAAACGGTACTGTTGGCACTGAGGACAGTAAGGCACTATACCCTCACCCTCTAATTCTCGTTCTGTCAGTGCTGTTCCACACTCATAACAATGCTTTTGAATCATACTCATTTCGATAATCGTTCTAATGCAGTAACATCCAATCGATACACCGTACAATCGTCTATAGGAACAGCACCGAGTGAGCGATAGAAGTCATTGCAGGGCTTATTCCAGTCGAGACTCATCCACTCCATTCTTCCGCAATGGTGCTCTCGTGCTATCTTGGCCAGATGCAGTAGCAAGGTCTTTCCGTAGCCTTTGCCTCGATCTTCCGGCCAGACAAACAAGTCTTCAAGATACAGTCCTGAATGTCCGATGAATGTTGAGAAGTTGTAGAAGTAAAGCGCAAAACCAACCTCACGACCATCCACAACGGCAAACACGGCCTCTGCCCTGTGCTCGTCGAACATTTCTCGCTCCAGAACATCCGGCGAGGCAATCACCTCGTCCTCCATTTTTGCATATCGGGCTATGCCCTTGATGAACTCCAGCAGCAACGGTACATCTTGGCGTTCAGCCTTGCGTATCTCTAGTATTGCAGGGTCTTTCGGTAAGAAATCCATTTCACAAAACTTATTAAAACTATTGACAAAGGTATGGATAATTCCCCACTTTTTTGTACTTTTGCACTCACAATTAACAAATGTTGATTCTTGTCACGACTCGACCAATCATGCAACCATGTTGGTTCTCGCTGCTCCAAGAATTTCCAATACTTTATGAATTAAGGCTGAAAAATGAAAGTAAAGATTCAAACAATGCTTGGCGACATTGTAGTTCGCCTATATGATGAGACTCCCATCCATCGTGACAACTTCCTTAAACTGGCAAAGGAGGGTTATTATGACGGCACTCTGTTCCATCGAGTGATAAAGGACTTTATGATTCAGGGTGGCGATCCTGATTCTAAGGGCGCACCTGCAGGAAAGATGCTTGGTGTAGGAGGTCCGGACTATACGCTTGAGGCAGAAATCAAGGACGGACTCTTCCATAAACGTGGTGCTTTGGCTGCTGCAAGACAGGGTGACGAAGTTAATCCAGAGCGTCGCAGTAGTGGCTCTCAATTTTATATTGTCTGGGGTCAGGTGTATAATGAAGGTCAGCTTCGTCAGTTCTCCAAGCAGTTGAGGATGCAGAAAGTTCAAGATACGTTTAATTCGCTTGCTGCCGAACATCGTGCTGAGATTATGCAGATGCGTCGTGACAGGAATCGTGAGGGGCTTCAGGAACTTCAAGATAAACTTGCTGCTGAAGCAGAAAACAAAGTGGGAAAATCAGGATTAACCGACGACCAGTTGAAGATATACTCTACTATTGGCGGTACACCCCATCTTGACGGCCAATACACTGTATTTGGTGAGGTAGAAGAAGGCCTCGACGTGGTTGAAATGATTCAAGGATCTGCTACTGGACGTGCTGATAGACCTGTTGATGACATCGAAATGAGAATGATAGTTATTGAATAATATGTTGGAAGTTGGACTGAAACATATTATAAAGCTATTTTTTAGATATGACATTACCGAAGATTATAATAACAATGGATGGCTATTTTCGCCTTGGCATGGTTAATCAACATAAAGACCTGTTGAAGCCAGGTGATTCATGTTTAGGTGGTGGCTACTATCATTTCGATTATACATCGAACAGAATCGTTCTTGACCGCTCATCGTATGACTTCGGTAAACCCAAGTGGCATCTGTTGGAAGTCCTGAAGGTTCCATCAGTGTATCGTGGTCTCCAATTGGTTTATTTCTATGATGATGACCGTGAGTTTGATGTCAGCCAGGAACTGCAAATTGAATACTATGACTGACTTCTATAATTGTCATTGTTATAGCATATTATCCAGTATCTCCGCTCGGCCTTCAAGAACGCTTTCCAAAGAAAGAACAGCCTTGGTGATGTCCTCTTTAAACCTTTTGTGGTCTCTTAGGAAGTCAGCTCTGTCACCAGAAATGACATCAAGTAGTTCCTGGTTCATTTCATCTGCAAACGAGGCAATGGCAATCTCAATGTCATCTTTCTGCCAGTCAAGCGTCGAATGAACATAGATCCTCTGTTTCTGATGCAGGAAACTGTAAGCTGTCTCTATACTGTCTTTCGTTATCATTTGTTTTTGTCATAGCCTATCGGACGGAACTGTTTTTGCTTGTCGCTGTAAACGAATCCATGTCCGTATAGATAATTCTTTATATCCTTTGGTTCTGTTCCAAAGTTATAGCACAACGATTCCAACGTGTCGAACTCTTCATCCCTCAGAAGCATGTTGACGCTCGAAACCAGTATTGCAGGGTCTTTAGGCAGGTAGTCCATCAATTATTATCTCTTTTTATTCGTAGGCATATACTAGCCCGTACTTCTCATGCAGTTTCCGAAGAGAGCCGTCGGACTTCATCTTACAGATGACATTGTTAACTATCTGCAAAAGATCCTCCTGTCCCTTCTGCATGAGGACACCAATTTCACCATGAGTAAATGGAGCGTTCAATTGTGGGGCAGCAAGTCGGGTGTCAGTCTGTACATAATAGGGAGCCTCTGTAATTTCCGTTATCATCACGTCGGCTGCACCTTCGGCTACAAGTGTTGGTATTTCCTCATTCTTTTGGTAAACGACTATATTTGCGTGAGTCAGGTTTTCGTTGGCAAACTTTTCATTCAGTCCACCAGGATTCACCATTACAGTCACTTCGGGCTTGTCTATGTCGGCCAATGACTTGTAGCGGTCTGCCTCCGAAGCCCTGCAAAGGATGGTCTTGCCGTTAGCCAGATAGCCGTCGCTCATTAGCATCGTTTCCCGTCTGGTATCTGTTATAGTAATCCCACCAATGGCAAGGTCGAATATCTGAGGCTCTGTAAGTACGTCGGCTGTCAATGTTGGCCATGAAGTCTTTTTGAATTCTATATCTACTCCTAATCTTTTTGCTATTTCGTTTGCGACATCAATACCAAAGCCCCAATATGTTCCATCGGGTTCACAGAATGATAACGGTCTGTAGTCACCAGTAGTACCGAAGAGGATTGTGCCTCGATCCAGAATCTCTGCTACCTTATCGCCAATAGTTGTTATGTCGCTCTGCTCTGTAGCGTTGTCCTCATTTGAAGAGCATGAGGCAAAACTGGCCGTTCTTTGCAGGGGCAAAGCGACCAAAGGTCGAGCGCCGCTAATGGTCAGGACTGCTATCAGAAACCAGGTCTTTAATCTTTCCAATCTTATCATTGTTTCTGTACTGTATTTGAAATCGGCTACAAAATTACTCAATTTTTATTTGAAAATTGCCGAAATAACATACATTCACTTGCAAAATGGCAGATTTAAACCGATTTTTAGTAATTATGTACCGAATTAAAACGCAGACCACCTGCCAGATTAACCATGAACGTGCGATTCACCTGCGGGTAGTCTTGCTCGCCAAAAGCGCGTGAACCAGCCACCATCGATCCCTCTGCCAGCAGCATGGGGACCATCGTTACCAAGATGAGGAGCGGAGCAAACAGGTTGATGACGGCCATCGCATCGGTGCTGACGTAATTGCCCACGATCACAGCGTCGATGAAGATATTGGCCTGCAGGATGAGCGAATTACAAACGCTGGCAATGATAAAGGTTGTCAACTCTGCGTATGCAAGATACGGTTTTCTGATATGTTCTGCTTTCATAACTCTATTTTTATAATGATTTTACAATTCCGTTCTTTTCTTTTGACGATGCAATGAAAGTGCAAACCGAATGAATCAAAGCTCGCTTTAGATTGCTGAGGTGTAGCCTGTCTTTGCGGATGTAAAAATATGGCGAAAATTCGAGCAAAACAAAGAATCTTGTGTTTTTCAATTTCGTTTGTTGCGTCAGGGATTTCAATATGTGACAAAAGCCGAGCGATGGCGGTGTCAGTGTCGCAAAATGGGCTGGTCACTGTCTGCTGTGTCATTGATATGATGACAACGAAAGCTATCAGAACTTTCTTCATATCACAAAACTTATTAAAACTATTGACTAAGTTACGGATAATTCCCCACTTTTTCGTATTTTTGCACTCAATATTAACAAGTGTTGATTCTTGTCACAACTCGACCAATTATTCAAGCATGTATGAACTAGATAAAATATAAAGGTTATGAAGAAAAAAGCAATTTTCACATCATTATTGGCAGTATTCCTGCTAAGTACTCTTCCGGCTTTTGCTCAGGAAGAGAATGGTTTTAAGAAGTTCAACGTGAGGGAGGACTTCACGGAGAACGGTTTCCAATGGTTCCACGATGCCGAGCTGCTGGCGGCTGGCGACAAGGAGAAAAGCAATGCTATGACCATCGGTTGGGGTGGCATTGGAACACTCTGGGGACGAACTGCCTTGACTGTGTATGTGGCTGAGAAACGCTACACTAAAGAGTTCTTGGACAAAACCGAATACTTTACCGTAATGGCCTTTGACGTAGAGAACAGTAAAGTCCTTAACTACATGGGTACTAAGAGCGGACGCGACGAAGATAAGGCTCAGGCTCTTGGGCTTCATACTGCGTACACTGCCAATGGGACACCTTATTATACTGAGGCAGCGATGGTGATAGAGTGCAAGATCATGTATGCCGCACCATTTGAGCCTCAGTATTTTAAAAGTGATGCGCCCAAGAAGATGTACGCTAACTTCCCAGCGGGTATTCACTCAATGTATATCGGTGAAGTTGTTAATGCTTGGAAGAAATGAGACCACTATCAATTAGAACAGCGGGCTTCACAGATTCCGTCATCCGACGCATGACTCGCATCTGCAATCGCTATGAGGCAATCAATTTGTCACAAGGCTTCCCCGATTTTGACCCGCCGCAAGAAATTACGGATCGGCTGTCAGAGATCGCACATTCTGGCCCACATCAATATGCGATTACCTGGGGAGCGCAGAACTTTCGTGCGGCTTTGGCCAAGAAACAGAGCCGTTGGACAGGACTTCCTATAGATGCTGACAAGAACATTGTCGTAACTTGTGGCTCGACTGAGGCCATGATGGCTGCGATGATGACTGTGGTTAATTCTGGTGACAAAGTCGCTATCTTCTCACCATTTTATGAGAATTATACTGCCGATACGATTCTTTCTGGAGCAGAGCCCGTATATATTCCTCTTGTTCCACCGACATTCTCGTTTGATGCGAACTTGATTGAAGATGCATTCAAGCAGGGAGCTAAGGCTTTGGTGTTGTGCAACCCGTCCAATCCATGTGGCAAGGTCTTCACTCGACAGGAACTAGATCAGATAGCTGACATAGTCATCAGATACGATGGCTATGTGCTAACTGATGAAGTATATGAGCACATCGTGTATGCCCCTAACAAGCATGTATATATCTCGACTCTACCTGGTATGTGGGAGCGTACCATATCTTGCAGTTCACTCTCCAAGACCTACAGCATCACTGGCTGGCGTCTGGGCTATGTCATTGCTCCGGAGAGAATCATCGATCGTGTAAAGAAGGTGCACGATTTTCTGACAGTGGGTGCTGCTGCTCCACTGATGGAGGCTGCAACCGTCGGACTATGCTTTCCTGACAACTATTACGAAGAGTTGCAGGCTCACTATACTCACATGAAGAAACTCTTCTGCGACGGGTTAAGACAGTTCGGACTGAATTTCACAGATCCGCAAGGAGCATACTATGTCTTACTTGATGTTTCCAAGTATGGGGTTAAAGACGACTTGCTTTTCTGCGAATGGCTGGCTGAGCACGTTGGGGTAGGGGCTGTGCCTGGCAGTTGTTTCTTCAAAGAGGATGTGAATCACTTGATCCGGCTCCACTTTGCCAAGCGTGACGAAACACTATGTGCAGCGCTTGACCGTCTGTCTGAGTTGGATGCAAAAGCGAAATATTTTAATACGAAATAGAGATATGAAAAAAGTTATTAGTACATCAAAAGCACCTGCGGCCATAGGACCGTACAGTCAGGCAATACAAGTAGGTAATCTTGTCTATACCTCAGGACAGATTCCCATCGACCCTGCTACTGGAAGTTTTGTTGAGGGAGGTATCAAGGAACAAACCCGCCAGTCATTGCTCAATGTGAAGGCGATTCTGGAAGAGGCAGGTCTGACATTGGGCAATGTCGTGAAAACAACAGTATTCATGGCTGATATGAACGACTTTGCAGATATGAACGCTGTTTATGCAGAGTTTTTCACAGAGCCATATCCTGCAAGGTCTGCCGTTGCTGTAAAGACTTTGCCAAAAGGGGCATTGGTTGAGATTGAAGTAGTAGCAGGCGTATGAGAAAGAAGATTATATTGTCATTGTTGGGTGTATGTCTTGCTTTGACGTTGAACGCTCAGACGGTTTTGAAGAAGGTCTATAACGAGGACATCAACCCCATCGAACAGATAGATCAGGCATTAGTGAAAGCTAGGTCTGAAGGAAAGTTCGTCATCTGTCAGGTGGGAGGTAACTGGTGTCCCTGGTGCTTGCGGTTTGCTGACTTCATAACGAGTGACACCGCAATAAGCAATGTCATTGACGAGAGCTTTGTCTATATCCATGTGAACTACAATCCACGGAAATCTGAGGGAGAGGAAAAGATGCAGTTGGCAAAACAAATGCTGAATCGCCTGAATAATCCTGCACGTTTCGGATTCCCGGTGTTTGTGGTACTCGATGAAAAAGGTAGGGTCATCCATATTCAGGATTCGAGTTTCTTGGAAGAGGGACAAGGCTACAACCAGGAGAAAGTGCTGCGTTTCTTCAAGAATTGGACTCCAAAAGCAGTGAAGCAATGATATAGTACCACAAATCAACTTGTTATGAAAAAGATTTTTTTCGCCGCTCTCGTGCTGATGACACTGACGGCATGTAAAAATGTGAAGGAAACGGCAGAGATTATCGACCTGCCACGTACTGAAACCCCTGACAGCGTCGCCAAGGCCATGGACGGCTTCTTCGAGCAGGCTGCCACCGACTCGATGGACATCCACAGTGTGATGATTGTCCGCGACGGCAGCGTCATCTACAGCCGCTGGCAGAGCGAGGGCGTTGACACTGTGCCCCATGTGCTCCACTCCGTCAGCAAGACATTTACCGCCACCGCTGTAGGCCTCGCCATTGCCGACGGGAAACTGGCACTGACGGACAAGGTCATCGAATTCTTCCCTGACAAACTGCCCGCTGAGGTGAGCGACAGTCTGAAGGCAATGACGGTGCGCGACCTGCTGACGATGACGTGCGGCCACGATGTAGAACCCAATGGACAAAGAGGCGAGGGGATAGACTGGGTTGAGGCCTTCCTGGCTTGGCCCGTCGTACACAAGCCTGGCACATTCTACCTCTACAACAGCCTCGGCACCTATATGCTCTCAGCCATCGTTCAGAAGGTGACTGGCCAGAAGGTGGTCGATTATCTCGACGCCCGGCTCTTCCAGCCCCTCCACATCGACAAACCGCGTTGGGAGGAGAGTCCGCAGGGCATCAACTGCGGTGGCTGGGGACTCTACCTGAAGACCGAGGACTTGGCGAAGATGGGCCAGTTGCTGCTCCAGAATGGTGAGTGGAACGGTCAGCAGATTATCCCCGCCGAATGGGTGGCAGAGATGTCGAAGAAACAGGTGGAGAGCGTCAATCCTGGCACGCGCATGGAGGATGCAGCGGCTAAAGGCATGACCCCGGAGACCAGCGATTGGATGCAGGGTTACGGCTACCAGATGTGGCGCTGCCGTCCCGGATGTTTCCGTGCCGATGGTGCCCGAGGGCAGTACATCATCGTCGTGCCCGACAAGAATGCCGTTATCGCCATCACCTCTGACAACGGCGACCTGCAGGGCGAGCTTAACCTCGTTTGGGAGCGGATCCTGCCCGTGCTGTAGTCACCTGCAAGGGCGAACATCCGAGTCTGTGGAAGGTGCGCGAAAGCCGCCGCTTGCTCTACTTCCCGAAGAAGAATAGTACTACAGAATAAAACTCGGTTTCGACCGACCGCTCCAGCATATATCATTACTGCCGGTATCTACGATGATGCCCATCGAATTGCCCACCTCGTAATAGACGCATTTCTCGCCGTCGGCATCATACTTGTTGATGTCGCCAGGGATGAAGAAGTGTGCCCATATACTGTCGATACGTTCTTGTACCTCTGCCTCGCTCTTTCCAAGGAGTGTCGAATGTCTCCAAGACAATGGCACATATCAGAAACAGCCCTCTTTCATATCTATAAAAAAGAGATGAGTTCTTTAACGTCATTCATTTCAGCAATTTCTTGATTTGTTTCTCAGTAGCGTTGGGCAACAGTCCTGCCAGATGTTCCACCATGCGCTGATAGGATTCCTCGGGAGCCCTGTCTGTCAGACAAGCCTCGCGCCCTATCAGCTGCTCGGGTGTGGTAAGCAACGACCATCCGAAGCCATATTCCCGTCCGTGCTTGTCAACGGGATAGACAAAATCCTCGGTCACGATATGGGTGCCCATCTGCAAGCGCCCCACATACGCATCGAACTTCGAGCGCATATTCTTGCCAGTGAAGTCGCAGGCGGCACGCAGTTCACGGGCTATCATACTGCCGTGTTCACGCAGGGTGGTAAGGATGATATCCTCGATGGAGCCTTCCTCTGGCACAGGGTTATGGCTGCGACGCCAATTATAGAAGTCTGGCCACCACTCACGACTGATGAAGCCCGCCTTGCCTGCAAAGAACTTACCATAGACACAGCCGCCCTCACGCAACACGGAACCCTTCCATTGCCATAATGGCCATTCCCATGTGCCATCGGGGAACTGCGTGAATCGGCATTCCTCGGCCATCAGGCTCTCTGCTGCATAGCCTTGAATGCCACTTTCCAGCAGCGGCAGGAACCCTACCTGACGGATACATTCCATCAGCTCGGGGCACGAATGGATATATCCGATATCCCCGTTATGCTCTTGTATGTTTCTGAAATATTCTACAAATGCATTCATAAAATGTTAATGATGAACAAGGTGACTCTGCTCCAGATTCTTCAGTGTCTGCGAGAGCATCTTCTGGGAACAGTCCGTCATCAGACGGCGGATCTCATTAAAGCGCAATACACCCGTCTCGCTGGTGTGAAGCATATAGAGCACCAGCATGGACCACTTGTCGCCGAAACGACTCACTACTTGCCTGATAGGACAGGCTAAATACTCTGCTTTGATATCTGCCATAATATACTTATTAGAACGCAAAGGTAACCAATAGTTACCGAATTACCAAATTTCACTTAGTTAATCTAAGTTAACGCCACTTTCGCAGAAGTTCGATAACATCACAGTTAACGCCACTTTCGCAGAAGTTCGATAACATCACAATTCCTACTTTTTGGTAACTATCTCACCAAAAAGTGCCTTCTTGTGGGATTGAAAAACTTGTCGTACCTTTGCACTCGAAATCAAACAAATAACATTTTAAACGAATAAGAATTATGAAACAGATTGAGACAATTAAGAGTGGTAAGAATTTCAGCGCAGTAAGCGTAGGTAAGATGAACGAGATTATCGAGCACGTGCTTCCGATGGGACCAAACGTAACCATTCAGGGTAAGGTGTTCGCAGGTCAGGCCGTAGGTGCAACTGGTAGCGAACTGAGTTTCCAGACACTCGTTCCTGGTCAGGACAGTGGTTTTCTGCACACCCACAAGACTCACGAGGAGCTGTACATTATCCTGAAGGGCGAAGGTCTGTATCAGGTGGATGGTGAGATCTTCCCTGTCAGCGAAGGCACCATTATCCGCGTCGCTCCCGATGGTAAGCGTGCGCTGAAGAATACTGGCAGCGAGAACCTGACCATGCTCTGCATCCAGTACAAGGCTAATGCCTTCACTGAGGCTGACAGTCCTATGACCGATGGCACAATCCTGCAGGAAGAACTGAAATGGTAAGCGCAATGTTCGACAAAGCAATTCAGTTCCTGAAAGATCACAAAGAGATTGCCCTTGCAACGTGCGAGGGCAATCTTCCTAAGTTGCGCATCTTCCAGATCATGAAACAAGAAGGGCATGTGCTCTACTTTGCCACTTCTGCCCAAAAGGCAGTCTATCGGGAGTTACGCCAGAATCCCAATGTTGAGATACTGGCCTATGCAGATAATATTTCCGTTAGATGCTCAGGCATGGTGAACTTTAACGTCGAGGATGATGTGAAGCGATGGATATACGACCATAATCCCGTGCTGCCTCGTCTTTATACGAGCTATGACCAGATGGAATACTTCTGTCTGCCGATAGCCGAGATAGACTATTACGACTTAGCACCGACACCGCCAGTATTCCAACATTTCGATCTCATTGCTGGCGAAGTTTACGATTCAGCGAGAGAATAGCCAAACATGTTTGAGCAATCCCGAGCGTAAGCAAACTCGAACGAATTTCTATCATATTCATAAACAATCCTAATTGTTTGCACAAAAGTACTGAAAATCGATCAAAAATGAGTAAATTTGCCCCGTTTTACAACAAAGATTAGGAGAAACAATGGAACAATATGAAGATAAGCCAACCATTATAACTGAACAAGATCCGCTATAGCTATGCTACATCTGTTGATTCAAATATTTTTAATTTATGGTACAAACTGCTATATTTACACTGACATCTGAACTTCACGACGAACAAGCTGTCGATGCCGTAACCAAGGATTTTCTTGGCAGTCTTGGTATTGACCATTTGTTCAAGGGCAGCGACTACTCCGATTATGGAAACCATACACTCAACCTGATCTTTGTAAGGACTGGTGGGACGGAAGGCATTTTCAAAGCGTTGCTCCCCAAATTACGGGAGAAATCAGGCCGTCCCTTCTACTTGTTGACTTCCGGGAAGAGCAATTCACTTGCCGCATCGATGGAGATTCTCTCCTATCTTCGACAGAATCATCTCAGTGGAGAGATTATTCATGGCAGCCCTGAGTATATCACCAGTCGAATACTACTCTTGGAAAAGGTTGAGGGAGCGAGGAAAAAGATGAATGGTAGTCGGTTAGGTATTATCGGCAAGCCTTCTGACTGGCTGATTTCCAGCTATGCTGATGCTGATGTTGTGAAGCAACGGTTAGGTATAGAATTAGTGGATGTGCCTATGAATACACTTCTTGATACGATTGCTGTCATCCCAGAAGAAATGCCAAGTGAATCATCTGACAGGGAAATGATAAGAAAGTCTCTCCCAGGAGCCAACAGGATATACAAGGCACTGAGAGACATCATTGACAAGCAACAGCTCCAAGGGTTTACGTTACGATGCTTTGACTTGCTGAGCACTGTGAAGAATACAGGCTGTCTGGCTTTGGCAAAGCTGAATTCCGAAGGGTTTGTGGCAGGCTGCGAGGGTGATGTGCCAGCCATGTTGTCGATGAAGATTATCCAATCATTTACTGGGCTGTCTGGTTTTCAGGCAAATCCCTCAGCCATTGATCCGGAAACAGGTGAGATACTCTTTGCCCATTGTACGATTCCGTTGAACATGGTAGAGCGCTATGAGTTCGACACACACTTTGAATCTGGTATTGGTGTGGGCATCAGGGGATATATGAAGGAAGGTGCGGTCACTGTGTTCAAGGTGTCTGGTGACTTGTCTCGCAGTTTCATCGCAGAGGGTACATTGGTCAGAAATCTGTCAAAACCAGATCTCTGTCGCACTCAGCAGGTCATCCAGCTGTCGGATAAAAGTCAAGCCTCTTATTTCTTGACTAATCCTATCGGCAATCATCATATCATTGTCCCTGGCTGTTGGAAATCATTGTTAGAAGAGATATTGAAATGAGAATGATAGTAATTGAATAATATGGATTTGTTGGACCTTGTTTGCACATAGATGAAGAGAGAACTGAACCTGAGAGACCTTGGTAGCGTTGGCGGCGGTATCGTCTCCAAGGGGCTTTTCCTGCGTAGTGGGAAGCTCAGTATCCTAACACCCAAAGAATGCACCGAACTCTGTAATAAGTATGGTATCAAGTGTGTCATCGACCTCAGGACACCAGTAGAGTCGGCTGAATTTCCAGACCCATTGCCTGAAGGAATTGAATATCTGCAAATTCCCCTACTGAATGATGCGGCTGTCGGCATTACCCATGAGACAGGTTCCGACCCAATGACCATCGTCAAGAACTTGCGCAAACATCCTGAGAAGCTGAAGGCAATGATGCCAGACTTCAAGGCTCTCTATACAGACATTGTGACAGATGAATACTCCCGAAGCCAATTGGACAAAGCCGTTTGGACATTAAAGGATAATGCGAGTAAAGGCATCTGTACGCTCTTTCACTGTACTGCTGGCAAGGATAGGACGGGTATTGTTAGTATGGCCTTGTTAAGATCCTATGGCGTCAGTGACGAAGAAATCATCAAGGACTATATGCGTACCAACCGTAATGCCTTCTGTCCGACGCTGAAGAAATGCTTGGGTGTCGGGCTGATGACATGGAATTGGGACTTGGTCAAGACAGCGTACAATTCTTTTATGGCTCAGAGGGAACTCATCGTGACTGCATTAAAGGAATATAGAATTTGAAGCATTAATGAGAAACGAACCGCTTCCGCATCGTAGTTTACTTTGTGGTGACAATGCTGATGCTGGCGGGTGGTAGGCTGCTCTTGACGCTGAGATTTACGCGTCCGGTCTTCTGCGCACTGCGTACGGCAATTAAGGCTCGTCCCTTCCAAGTCTTTACATGTGGCGAAGTGTAGGGCTCTGTGTCTTTAAGATCAGCACTGGCTGCAGCGAGCAGCTTACCACTGCCGCTGGCACTGACCTCGCAAGGAATGGCAGCTTCTGGACATACACGACCTTCTTGGTCGACAACCTCGATGGTAACGAAGGCCAGATCCTGTCCGTTGGCTTTGATAGTACGACGGTCTGGAGTCAGGCGCAGTTTTGCAGGTTCGCCTGCCGTACTGAGCTCAACACGTTCTTCACCAGCTTCTGCACGTAATGTGCCAGGTTGATAGTTGATGGTGAATACAGCCTTAAACTGCGTGTCGCGATTCACCTTTTTGGTCTCGATCAGTTGGTCGTTCAGATAGAGCTTAACCTCAGGCTGCTTGGTATAGACTTCCACTTCCACAGGCTTACCTTCCCATCCTTTCCAGGACCAAGATTCCCATGTGGGCCATACGCTCCATGCGGTCTCACGTATCGTGCCGAAATAGCCATCGGGCTCTTTCACGGCCATATAAAGGCTTGTATTGTCGCTCCACAATGTCTCTCGGTAATGGCTGATGGGCTTGCGCCAGCCAGTAATGTCTACATCACCGCAGTAAGCCCCGTGCCATTCAGGCATACCACCTTCGACATAATGCTCACCTTCACGCTCTCCTTTATAGTAGTAGCGACCAATGGCCGATTCGCCGAGGTAGTCGAGACCTGTCCAAACGATATCGCCCACTACGTAGTTGAAATCGCTTGTGATCGACCAGTTCCTGAAAGCGTCGCGTGGAAAACTCTCCGTCTGCCACATGATGCGCTTAGGGTCGCGCTGGTGGTCGGAGGCATGTTTGAAGATCATGTAGTTATAGCCAACCACGTCGAGCACTTCTGCATGTGGATCATAGATTTCCCAGTCGCTGTCCCATGAACAGAGGGCTTCCGTAACAGGTCGTGTGGTGTCTTTCTCGAGAATGGCAGCTTTCAGCTGTCGCGCTGTGTAGACCACTCGGATGTCCTTACGCTCCATCACCTCGTTGCCTATACTCCATGAGATGACACATGGGTGATTTCTGTCGCGTCCCACAAGGGCATGTATATCTTCGCGGTAGCATGAATCGATGACAGTCGAGTAGTCGAATGGATTCTTTTGTGTGCGCCAGCCGTCGAAGGCTTCGTCGATGACAAGCATACCTATCGAGTCGCAGGCATCAAGGAAGGCACGGGTCGTAGGATTGTGCGAGGTTCTGATCAGGTTGAACCCAGCCTCCTTCATCTGTCTTACCTTTCGGATCTCAGCGGCATCAAATGCCATTGCACCAAGAATACCATCGTCGTGGTGTACGCAGGCTCCATTGATAAGCACCTTCTTGCCGTTGAGCATAAAGCCATTCTCTGCATCGAATGAGAATGAGCGTACTCCGAAGCTGACTGTCTCTGACTTCTCTCCATTTAGCATCACTTCGGCAGTATAGAGATGAGGCGACTCAGGCGACCAGAGTTGTGGCTTGTCGATGGTGTAGTCGAACGTGACCTTCTGGCGTTCACCAGCTTTCAGGCTGACAGTCTGCTCAGAGCAGCCTTTGACAGTCACTATTGCCTGACAGGCTCCATCGGACTCATTCTCTACTTCCACCTCGACCTTCACCTTAGCTTTTTCAGCAGAGACCTCTGTTGTCGTTACGAACACGCCATTCTCGGCAATGTGTACCTTTGGCATCGTCAGCAACCATACGTGGCGGTAGATGCCCGAACCACTATACCAGCGACAATTGGGCTGTTGTGAATTGTCTACCTTCACCACCACTTCATTCTGTCGCTTGTCTTTATATAAATAAGGTGTGACGTCTACCGTAAACGGTGTGTAGCCGTATGCGTGCTGTCCGGCCTTCTGACCATTGATGAAGACTTCGGCATGCTGGTAGGCACCCTCAAAGTGAAGTTTTACCAGATCTGCGCTGGGTGTGGCGAACATCTTCTTGTATTCGCCTTTGCCACCATCAAACCATCCGCCTCCAGTGCCAGTGGCTCCTTTGTCAGGGTTAGGGCCTTTATAGATGTCCCAATCGTGTGGCAAATCCACGGTTATACACTTTCCGTTTTGAGAGAACTGCCAGCCGAAATCCATCATTTGTCGGCTCTCATTCCCTTTGGCCATCAGCCCTAATGTCACCATCAGGCTGATGGATAATAGAATAATCTTTTTCATTTTCTTTATGGTTGTTGTTCTGTTATGTCTTATCCTTTTTTAGGGGTGGTACAGATATTAACCAGATAGATGATACTCATATAGGGGATGCCCGTGTTGGCTTCAAGACCAATCTCGCAGGTACGGCTATTGGAGTAACCCACCTCGATCTTGTTCTTCTCAATCTGCGGGCGGAGTTTCCTTAATCCATACTTGTTCAGCTCAGGGAAGGTGAAGCCTCGATCGCCGGCAAATCCACAGCAGCCCACACCTTCAGGCAGATAGACGTTGGTGGAGCACAGTTTTGCCAGAGCGATCATGTCCTTGTCGACACCCATCTGGCGTGTTGAGCAGGTCAGGTGCAGGGCGATACGCTTATCTGTCGGATGGAAATCAAGACGATCCACCAGGTAGGTCATGATAAACTCAGCAGGCTCGTAGAGCTTCATCTTCTTCATGACTTTGCGCATGCGATGCAGGCAAGGACTCTGGGCGCAGAGCACGGGATACTTGCCATGCTCGGATGCTTCCCAAAGGGCTTTCTCCAGTTCGGCACTCTTACGGTCGGCAATGTCGAGCATACCCTTCGATTCCCATATCTGTCCGCAGCACATCCGCTCCATACCTTCGGGGAAGATCACTTCGTAGCCAGCCTTTGCCATCAGCTGGATTACCTCGTCGACAAGAGCGTGCTTTACTGGGGCTTCTTTTGAGAGTCCCATCGTCTGATTGATACAGCTTGGGAAGTAGACTACCTTCAGGTCTGAATGTTCTTCCTCCTTATGAGGAATAGACTTCTCGATGATAAACTGCGTGAGGTCTGATTTCTTGGGCTGTCTCTTTTTCTTAGGCATCGCTGTTGTCCAGAGCGGCATACCCATCTTGTTCATCGTCCTGCAGACGTTGGTCATCAGCGTGGGACCAAGGGTGACGTGAGCCAGATGTGCCACGTCGAGTACTACGCGCAGACCTGACTTGATGCCTGCCATGTGGTTGGCAGCAAACTCTCCGACCTGATAGCCCAGCGTCGATTTGTTCATGTCGAGCTGACGTATGAGGTGAGTCAGTTCGCCCGTGTTGATTTTCATCGGACACGAGGTTGAGCAAAGACCATCTGTCGCGCACGTCTGATCACCATAGTACTTATATTGCTTGCGCAGTGTAGCTGCCCGCTGAGGATCGCGCCCAGTGACCTCCAGCTCGCGGATTTCGCGCTGAACGGCAATACGCATCCTTGAAGAGAGGGTCAGTCCGCACGACATACAGTTCACCTCGCAGAATCCACACTCGATGCACTTGTTGGCCCGCTTCACCTGTTCGATGGTTTCCTTGGCTGTCGAGAGTTTGGGGTCCATCAGATAGTGTCCACCATCAGGCACACTTGCAAAGTCGTAGTCTAGCACGGGCAGTGGCTTTAGGCACTTGATGAAGCAGTCAGGATCATCGTTGAAGATGACGCCCTGATTCAGCAGTCCTTCAGGATCGAAGATGGCCTTCAGTTCCTTCATCGTCTCATAAGCCTTCTCGCCCCACTCGTACTTCACGAATGGTGCCATGTTGCGCCCTGTACCGTGCTCGGCCTTCAACGAACCATCGTAGCCCTCAACCACCAGCTTGGCCACATCGCGCATCATTTCTGCATAGCGTGCCACCTCATGCTCGTCGGCAAAGCTCTGGTTCAGAATGAAGTGGTAGTTGCCCTCAAAGGCGTGACCGTAGATACAAGCATCGTTGTAGCCATGATCGGCTATCAGTTTCTGCAGTTTCACGGTAGCCTCTGGCAGACTCTCGATGGGGAATGCCACATCCTCAATGAGACACGAGGTACCGATGGGACGCGTTCCACCCACACTGGGGAAGATTCCGCTTCGGATGGCCCAGTACTTGCCGTAGACAGCAGGATCCTCTGTAAACTCTGCCGGGATATAGAGCTTGAACTGCCCCAGACACGCCTTGATCTTTTCAATCTTTTCCAGAAGTTGTTCGTGGGTGACGCCCTTGGTCTCCGTGAGAATCGCTGTCAGGTTGTGGTAGTCGCCTGGCTCTACACCTTCGATCTTGCCAGCATCTACATCTTTCTTATATTGCAGGAACACGGGATCGTCCACAGAGTTGAGCGACATGTAGTCGAGCATCTCAGCGCTCTTCACCGCCAGGTTCTCTGCACTCATCTTCAGGTCCTCATCGCCTGCCTTCAGCTTCTTCATCGCTACTACCGCCTCACAGCTCTCCTTCATCGTCAGGAAGTAAACCATCGCTGAGGCCTTGTACTTGTAGTCGTAGAGTGTCTTCATCGTCACCTCCGAGAGGAAGGCGAGTGTACCCTCACTGCCCACCATCGAGTGGGCGATGATGTCGAAGGGATCGTCGTAGGCCACCAGAGGGCGCAGGTTCAGACCCGTCACGTTCTTAATACTATATTTGGTGCGTATGCGCGAGGCCAGTTCTTCGTCGGCTCTCACTTTGTCGCGCAGGGCCTCAATCTTTTTCAGGAATTCTGGATGGCTCTTGCGGAAGGCCTCTTTGCTCTCCTCCGAACCCGTGTCGAGCACGGTACCATCAGTCAGGATGATACGTGCCGACACCATCATGCGGTCGCTGTTGGCATGCACACCGCAGTTCATACCCGATGCATTGTTGATGACGATGCCACCCACCATCGCACTTCCTATCGAGGCAGGGTCAGGAGGAAAAACGCGACCATAGGGCTTCAGTATCTCATTGACTCTGGCGCCTACGATTCCTGGCTGTAACTTAATGGTGTCCTGATGATCACCGATTTCATATTTCTCCCAGTGCTTGCCAGCAACAATCAGCACACTGTCTGTGCAACTCTGACCAGAGAGAGAGGTACCAGCTGCACGGAAGGTAAAAGGCAACTTGTATTTCCGGCAGAGCCCAACAATCTTTGAAATTTCGGCTTCGCCATCGCTGCGAAGCACCACTTTGGGAATCTGACGATAGAAACTGGCATCTGTTCCCCATCCGAGGGTACGAAGCTCGTCGGTATAAATACGGTCTGACGGCATAAACTGCCTGAGGTCTGCTAGAAATTGATTCATCATAGGGCGTTCTGGGTTTTTACGTTATACTTTTGGGGCAAAGATACGAAAAAGAAGTGAATAATAGCGAGTGAATTGTGAATAGTTTTCTGTCATTTTTGATTTTTTCACTAAATTATTGTTGTTATATCACAGAATCTTCGTATATTTGCCGAAAATAATAAATATTCAAACCTATGACAGCTCTTATTTCCGTTATCCCAATTCTCTTGCTCATTGTTCTGATGATGGGCTTTAAAGTGTCAGGCTACAAGAGTGCGGTAGTCACACTTGTTGTAACAATCCTTCTTGCATTGTTCGCAGTGCCTGCTATGGGCATTGTGCCCGCTAAGTATGCAGATGCCTCCATCTTTGGCATTACTATCTGGTCGGTAATCGAAGGCTTTTTGAAAGCCTGTTTCCCCATTATCCTGATCATTATCTGTGCCATCTTCAGCTACAACATCCTTTGCGAGACAAAGGAGATTGAGACCATTAAGACGCAGTTTATCCAGATGACCTCCGATAAAGGTCTGCTCGTGCTGCTGCTGACTTGGGGTCTTGGTGGTGTGCTCGAGGGTATGGCTGGTTTCGGAACGGCTGTGGCTATCCCTGCTGCCATCTTGATAGGACTGGGATTCAAGCCGATGTTCTCAGCTGTTATCTGTCTGATAGCCAATACAGTGGCCGTAGGTTTTGGCGCCGTTGGTCTGCCTGCTACGACACTTGCCAATCAGGTAGCAGCCAGTGGTGTGGCTACGCCCGAGGAACTTTGTGAGGTAGCCACCTTCATCATCTTGCAGCTCTCTCTGATGTTCTTCATAACTCCATTCCTCATCCTGATGATGACAGACCGTACGAAGATCCTGAAGAATCTCTCCATCGCCCTCTTCGTGGGTATGTTCTCTATCATCGTTCAGTTCTGCTGTGCCCATTTTATTGGACCGGAGACGCCTGCTATCCTTGGTTCTGTAGCTGCTATCATCGCAATGCTTATCTACAATAAGCTTTTCATCAAGGACGAGAATCCTGCTGACGAGGTGATTGTCGAGAAGAAGAAGTTTGGCACTGCGAAGACCCTCAAGGCTTGGAGTGTCTATGGACTGATTATCTTCTTCATTCTCATCAGCAGTAAGATTGTGCCTCCCATCAATGAACTGCTCAACCAGACACTCGTTACCAAGTTTGAATTACCCGTCATCGGCAACACGTTTAAGTTTGGCTGGTTGTCGAATGCTGGTCTGATGATCTTCCTGGGTGCTGTGATTGGTGGTCTGATTCAGGGTATGAGTTTTGGTCGCCTGATGAAGCTGTTGGCCAAGACCACCATCAATCTGCAGAAGACTGTGGTCACCATCTGCTGCCTTGTTGCGATGGCTATGCTGATGAATAATACAGGTATGACCAACGATATCGCTAAGGGACTTGTCATGTTGACTGGCGCAGCCTTCCCGTTCTTTGCACCGCTGATTGGTTCTATTGGCACCTTCGTGACGGGTAGTGCTACGAATGCCAATATCCTCTTCGGAAAACTCCAGGCTACTGCCGCCAGCGACCTCGGATTGGTCAATCAGGGGACCTTCTTCGGTGTCAGTGGTAGTGAGACCAACTGGCTTGCTGCTGCCAACTGTGCTGGTTCTGAGGGTGGTAAACTGCTTTCACCCCAGAGTATTGCGATTGCTACTGCTGCCTGTGACATGGAGGGACAGGATGGTGATATCATGCGTAAGACGATGCCATTCGCTATCTTCTGGATCCTGATGAATGGTCTGATGGTATTCCTCGGCCTTCACGTGATTTGATCCCGAAAGGAAATATGATATAGAAAAGGCTCGCAACTACTGCGAGCCTTTATGCTATCTACTGGAAATGATGCTGATGTATTCTTCGTAGGGGATGAATCTTCCGCCCATCGAACGGAGATGAGGTGTCTCAAACTGGCAATCTATGAGTTTGCCACCTAAGATCTCGAACATGTGGGCCAAATGGATGAGTGCCAGCTTCGAGGCATTAGGTACAAGTGAGAACATGCTCTCGCCAAAGAAGGCGCAGCCGAGGTTTACACCATAGAGCCCACCCACCAGACGGTCTTCATCCCAGATCTCTACACTTGCCGCAAAACCTTGTCGATGCAACTCTGTGTAGGCTTCGATCATGTTAGGCCCCAACCAGGCTCCTTCTTCCTTATGACGGTTCTGTGCTGTGGCACAACCTTGGATGACACCCTCGAAGTCCTTGTTGATGGTGGGCTTTAGCTGGCTTTTGTTAATCAGTTGCTGCATGGAGTGACTCACATGAATCTCACTGGGGAAGATGACGAAGCGTTGCAGCGGGCAAAACCACAGAGGCTCCTGATTGTTACGAAACGAGAACCAAGGGAAGAACCCATTGGAATAAGCCAATAGCAGACGGTCTACACTGAGGTCGCCACCTACTGCTACCAACCCGTCGTCCTCGCCCAGATGCGGGTCAGGAAACCATAGGTCTTTATCTAATTGATATACTGCCATCTTTTGTTATGACTTCAATGTTGCCACCATGTTTCAGGCTGCCGAATAGTATTTCTTTCATGAGCAGAGGCTTCAGCCGCTGGGCAATCACACGGTCCATCTCGCGGGCACCAAATTCACGAGTGAATCCTTCATTTAGTAATAGCTCGAACGTCTCGTCGCTCAGCGTCATCGTTACCTGCTTGGTTGCCAGCTTCTCTTGCAACTCACCCAGTTTCTTCTTTAGAATCAGTGTAGCCATCTCCCGATCCATATCATTGAAAACCACAGTACCTGTCAGTCGATTGATAAATTCGGGCTTGAAGGTTTTCTTCACCTGTTTCAACATCGCTTCGCCTCGTGAGACCTTACCTGTAAAGCCTATGTTTGCTTGTCCTGCATACTGTGCACCAGCATTCGAGGTCATGATGAGAATCACGTTACGGAAGTCTGCTTTGCGTCCCTTGTTGTCCGTCAGCTTGGCATAATCCATCACCTGTAGCAGAATATTGTAGATATCCTGATGCGCCTTCTCAATCTCGTCGAGCAGCAGAACGCTGTTGGGCGTCTTGCGGATGGCATCTGTCAGCAGGCCACCGTCTTCATAGCCCACATAACCTGCTGGCGATCCAATCAACTTAGCTACAGTGTGTTTCTCTGTGTATTCACTCATGTCGAAGCGTAGTAGGGTAATCCCCAGCTCTTGGGCCAGGACTCGTGCAACCTCCGTTTTTCCTACACCTGTAGGTCCAACAAACAACAGCGAGGCCAACGGCTTGTTATCATCGGTCAAACCTGCTTTTGACAACTGAACAGATTCCACCACTTGTTTGATGGCTTCGTCTTGACCGTAGATTTTCGACAATAATCGTGGTGCCAGTGTCTCCAGTTGTGAATTGTCGTCTTCCTCGTTCATGGCCATAGCATCCACCTTACAGGTTTTGGCCAGCACGTCAGATATATCTGCTTTCGTCACTCTTCCGTGAGCTTTTTCCCCTCTTACTTCCTCACTGGCGCCCGCTTCGTCAATCAGGTCGATAGCCTTGTCGGGCAGGAATCGGTCGTTCACGAACTTATAGCTTGCATCCACAGCATAGTCGAGTGCAGCCTCGTCGTAAGTCACGCCATGATACTGTTCGTATTGTTCGCGCAACTGCCTCAGGATGTGTTTCGTCTCATCTGGTGTCGGTTCTGGAATATCTATCTGTTGGAATCTGCGCACCAATCCTTTTGAACGCGAAAAGTGACGGTTGTATTCTTCGTAGGTTGTAGAGCCGATAAAGCGGATGGAACCTGCTTCCAGATACGGCTTCAGCATGTTCGATGCGTCCATCGATCCCTCGCCGGTGGCTCCAGCGCCCACCAATGTGTGTATCTCATCGATGTAGACGATATTCTTATCGCTCTCTTCCTGAATGCCGTCCATGATCTGTTTGATCCGGTTCTCGAAATCACCGCGATACTGCGTACCCGCTAACAGCGTCCCGATATCGAGCTGGTAGATACGACTACCCTTCAGGCGCTTAGGCACGCGTCCCTCTTCAATCATCCTTGCCAGTCCCCAGATAAGGGCCGTCTTGCCCACCCCAGGTTCACCCACATGCAATGGATTATTCTTGTCGCGACGGCACAGCACTTGAATCGTGCGCTCCAGCTCCTGCTCACGTCCTATCAGGGGATTATGGTTTTGGTAAAGCTCGTTCATGCAGGTTACCAGTCGTCGCCAGGCAGCCTCTTGCTGGTGCTTGCCCGTTTCCTTTGCAAGATGGTCGTCAAATTCACAGACACTGATCAACTCGCTCATGAAGTTGCTCTCCTTGTCGCCTAGCGCGTCTTTCAGCAGATAGCACGCCCATGACTCTTTCAACTGTAAGATGCCCATCACGAGGTGTGGCAGGTCCAGTGCCGTGGCACTGCTGTTGATGACCTGTCCGCAGGCCATCTCAATCACTTGCTCCATCTGTATCGAGGTTTCAGGTTCGTAGTCTGTTCCCTCAGGTACAGTCTCTACATCCTCCAACCTCTCTTCCAGTCGTTCTACAAAGCTTTCGATCGGATAAAAGATATTGAGTGTTCTGTCGAAGCAGAACTCGTCTGCCAGTACCAGTAACAGGTGTTCTGGCATCACGAATTCATGTCTGTAGTCTTTGCAGCAGTCCATCGTGTCTTTCAGCACTCTGGCTGCGCGTTCCGTCTGTTTGATCTCTGCCATATTACTCTTCTTCTGGTTCTACAGTCAGGCGAAGCGGGAAGCCAGCTTCGCGGGCCATTCTCGTTGCTTTCCTTACTTTCGAGGTTGCCACGTCATAGCTGTATATGCCCACTACCGCCTTGTCGGAATGGTGAACTTGGAGCATCAGAGCCTCTGCCTCAGTCTCACTCTTGAAAAACACCTGCGTCAGTATCTTCACTACAAACTCCATGGTGGTGAAATCATCGTTGTAGATGGTCACCTTATAGCGTCGCGGCTCCTTCAGGTCCGTTCGTTGCCTTTCCTTTGTCGCTGATTGTTCTTTTGCCATTTAGCTGTCATATTCAAATCACGCCACAAAGATACGGTTTTTAATTGAGACCAAAGCATTTTGAAGGAAAAAAAGAATTCCCTCACTCAAATTGAAGTGGGGGAACTCTTATGGGGGATATTATTGTTTTTGGACTAAGTTCTTGAAGGCAGAACCGAAAATGATGTACTGGGTATTACCAGCAATGGTGCCTTCGTTCTGTCCCCAGAGGAAGGGCCAGTCGTCGAAATTCTCAAAATGATCGGGCTTGCGGAACAGTAGTCCTGGAGCCACATTGCCTGGGATTGCAGAGAAGTCGGCACGGTTGTTCCCGTAGAACACCTGCTTGGGGCGGGCAGCTCCTACGACGGCTACGAATGAGTAGTTGTGATAGGGATGACAGCCGTAAAGCCAGTTGGCAACGCGGTATATCTCATCCTTGCTGACGATGTCTGGATAGTAGAGGTGGGCATAGTTCACGGCGATGCCGAAGTTAAGCACCATATTCACACCAGCCCAGTTACCCAGTCCGATGGGTACACCATAGGGATTCTGCTTGTCGAAGTTCTGGATGTAGTCCTTGTATTTCTCCACGTAGGGACGCAGTTTCTGCTTGTAGGCCTCGTCCAGATATGGTACGGCGTCGAGAGCTGTCTGCATGTTGTAAGGCAGTGCCAGTTCGAGGGCATCCCAGATTTGCTTTTCGAAGTTATCGAGATACTGCTTATCTTGTGTGGCTCCGTAGAGCTGCAGGTTTGTTGCCATGTCGCCTAGCAGTTCACTGTTCCTGCGACTGCGCTCTATCAGTTTCTGACGCTTTTTGTCGGGTTTGGCAGCAGAATTGCTTCCAAATTCGAAACCGTCGAGCCAACTGTAGTCGGTCACGTCCTGACGGCCTTTGGCTGTAAGTTCTTTGATGAGCTCCGTACCCTCCTTCATGAGTCGTTTCGACTGGGTGAGGGCGCGCTCGGCCAAATCGTCGTTATAGTCACGGAGCGCACGACTGGCAGCAGCGAACATGGTGGCGGCACGGAGGTCGAGATAGGGATTACGCGTGGTGAAGGCCCACATATCATCGGGGGTACCACTGCGCTTGCCATCGGCTGATACCTCGTAGGGCTTCAGACTGGGATCATAGTGCAGACCGTCGGTGATGGAGGCTGCATCGCCCAGATGATGATAGTTGTCGAGGACAGAGTTTGAGAGTGTCTGTGCCATGTGCCCGATCTGCTCAGCCTGAGCCACGAGGTTGAGTGTGCCATGCTCGATAAACTGTAGGATGTCGGGCACGCCATCTGGACGATGGAGGTCGACGTAGCGTTGTTTCTGGCTGACGAAGGTTTCGTCGCGCATGGGCTTGAACAGCTCCCAGGCACGGATGAAGTTCTGTACCACGCTGATGTTTGAGCCCGTCTCAATGTCGAAATCACCTGCATCGAAGAATCCTCCGACATTCAGACCTGGAATAAGTTCGAAGGGTTTATATTTTGTGTCTGTGGTTGGTCCTTGGCGGTGCAAGTCGAAGTGGTCGCTCTCGGGTGCCTGCAGATAGCCCTCTTTGAAAGGTTCTCCATGCCAGGTACGATAGCCTTCTGTGACGTACATGTGGTTCATGTGGATGGGCACCCAGACATCGGTGGTGGCATCAGTAATCTTGTCGTAGACATGTTCGTCGATGAGGAAATTGTTAGTCTTGGTATGGCCATACTGGATGTAATAGACACCTGGTTCGCGGACTGACGAGAAGTCGAACTTCACATAATTATATTTGAAATAGGGACCCCAGTTCTGGATGTCGCCCTTGAAGGCCTCCTCAGAACTGCCATCAGCCTTGATGCGCATCAGCGTAGCAGAAGTCTGGGGCTGATCCTGCTTGTCGAGCTCGATGACGGCTACCTTAGGCTGTTCCGGAGTGTAGCCAACCTGACAGAATCCGATATTCGGCTCACGGATCCATCCTGGGATGGCGTGAGGTTCTACCGTCCAAGTGACGACCTTACCCGTTTTACCCTTTGGCAGTACGCTACGCAGTACGAACCAACCGTTCTGAGCCAGCATACGTCCGTCATAGAGTTTCAACTCGGCATCGTTACTGCTGATACGGACCATTCGTTCAGGCACATCTGCAGCCATCACGATAGAGTGCCCAGTTTCGAGGGGTAGGGGATCGACAAACTGATTGGTACCGCGATCGTCGTAGGTCTTGAAACCCTTAAACTGACGGGGCTTCTCGCTGTTTGGTCGTGCGATGGTCTGACTGGTGGCATAACGTGGGAAACGGTTCAGCCGACCGTCCATCGTGAAAGTCTTCAGCCAGTATTGCGAGGGCAGAAACTCCAGGTTGAAACCTGCTTCGCCAGCCAGTTTCTCTGGGACGGGCTTGTCGAGCCATACGGCAATCTCCACAGCCTTGCCTTTGGCTGTGACCACGACGCGGCTGTCAAAATCATAGTAATCGTAGCGCAGTCCCACCTCGATGGTACCTTTCTCACGATCCACCTTTCGGCTGGTCATCGTTGGCACGAGATCCCACTGCTCCGGGGTGTTGTTCAGACGGACGGCACCTCCTTGGATAGTGCGCACACCGTGATGGATAACCTCAATACCAGAATTCTTCTCGTCGTTGAAACCGCCGTTGAAGCTGTTGCTATAGACGAGTACGTTCACACCCTGACGCTCGAAGTACTCGAGGTCATTAAGTTTAAGGTCTTGTGCCCAGCCAACGGTTGTGGCCAGCACTGCCAGTGATAAAAGAATACGTTTATTCATATATGTAAATTGAGGTCTGTTGATAATAAGTGTGGTCATTAATATTTAACGTATTCATGCGGGTAAAGTAAAAAGGCTGATCTGATAATTATAGAATGTTAACGTTAGACTACAAAAAAAATCTCCCGCTCGATTGAACGGGAGATTGAATGAATATGGAGAAATAGGATTAATATCCAGGATTCTGCCACATGCCATCAGTAGTAGAGGTGTACTGGAGTACGCCATTAGCATCCTGAGAAACACTGATTTCAGCACGGTTGGTAACAGCCTCGAGCTCGTTGAGAGGAATCGGGCGATAGTAGTGCTTGGCAGCAATGTTACCAGAAGCCTGTGCGTTATAAGCTTTCACGTGGCTGATGAGCGTGTGGGTACGCTTCAGGTCGAACCAGCGCTGGTACTCACCGCAGAGCTCAAGAGCGCGCTCCTGCAGGATTGTCTCGATATCAACAGTACCCTTGATGGTGTTGTCCTTACCAGCGATGGCACGGGCGGTGCGCAGCTCGTTGATAGTACTCAGGGCGTTGCCGCCAGTAGCGAGCTCAGCCTCTGCCTTGATGAGGTACATCTCAGCCAAACGGAGCACCATGATGTCGCGGTAGCTCAGGTCATGAGTAGGATAGCTGGGGTTGTACTGGTCATCGAGGAATTTCTTGATACATGGATAAGAACGGCGTCCTTCGATCTTCTCACTCTTATAGCGGTCGTCACCATAGACGTCAGACTTGGCCTTACCACCCTCAGTTGGCAGAGCTGTTGCGGGATCGCCAGAGGTGTAAACAGGGATGTCACCACCGAACGCGAACTGCAGACGATACTTGTCCTTAGCCTCGGCCTGGAGAGCCTGACCCTCAGCAGAGTTACCGTCGAGGATGCTATAGAGAATGGCGATACCACCACCGTTGAAGTAGTTTCCGTCTTCCTTGTATGCCTCATCGTAGTCCTTGAACTCCTGCTCAGACATCTTCGGATACTTCTCAGGATTCTTCGACAGCTCATAGGGGATGCGATAAGCGGTGATCAGTGTACCGTTGTAACGCTGGTCGGTCTCTTTAACGCTCTCCAGCAACTGCCAGAAGTAGAGTGAAGGCAGGTAGCGGGTAAATCCACGTCCGTAAGGAGAGTAGTACTTACCGCACTCAACGTTCTCACCAGTCATCTTACTCTTGATAGTGGTCTTACCAGCAGCCATACGGAAGAATACTGACTTGTCAGTCTGTCCGTTAGGACCGATATCGTCGCAACCATTGTTCCACAGTGAGGGGAACATCAGCAGAGAGGCACTACCACCCTGACGGCTATAGCCGGTACGGGTGATCAGAGAGTTGTACTGACCTGTACCACCGTCAGAGAAACGATAAGGTACGCAGTTGTCACGACCAGCAGAGAGGTCGTTGGTGTAGTGAACTGCAAAGAGGTTCTCGGTGTTGACGGTAGCCTCCTCGTTGTTCATGTTCCATGTGTCCTGATAACGGTCGTAGAACTTAGCACCTGAGTTGTTGATAACGTCGGTAGCTGCGTTCAGAGCCTCAGTGTAGAGGTTGCCAAAACCGTTTACGCTGCTAGCACCCAGCCAAGAGGCAGCATAGAGGGCTACGCGAGCATAGAGAGCCTCAGCAGAGTAGTAGTAGGCACGGCCTGCTGCTGTTGCAGCCTTCGGTGTCATCACGTTGGCCTGCTTGTAGTTCTCCATCGCCTTCTTCAGGTCGTTGAGGATATTGGCATATACCTCAGCCTCGGGGATACGTACAGGGTTGTTATTGATGGCTCCGATGGGCTCTGAGTTGTAGGGAATCGGCCCCCACATAGCAACCATCTGAGAGTAGTACAGTGCACGGAGGAAGAGAGCGTCAGCAGTATATGCAGCTTTCTTGTTGTCGTCGATGACTGTACAGGTAGGCACATACTTCAGAGCGTTGTTACAAACGTCGATACCAGCGTAGAACATCTCCCAGTACTGGTCGAGACATGGGTTGTCGGCTACGTTGTTGCCAAGAGCCTCTGCAGAGATGTCATACTTCAGTAAAGACTTCTGCTTGTTATCATATCCGAAATAGAACAGGTCGCTGCCCATCTCGGCGAGTCCGAGTGACGGCTCCTTGCCCCACCAGCCGTGTGTATAGTCATAGGCTGAGGTGATCAGTCCGTCGATACCCGATATGGTGTTGTATGCCAAGTCGGCAGTCTCACCAGTCTTGTTGTCCTCCTCCAAGAAGTCTGAGCAGGAGGTTGTGCCCAGCGCGAAGGCTGCGGTCACAAAGAACATACTTAATATCTTTTTCATATCGATTCTCATTATTGATTTAGAAAGTTATGTTAAGACCAATCACAGCCTGCTTCATCAGCGGGAAGTTCACAGAACCACCACGCTCAGGATCGTAGTTGTCGAAGTGGCTGAAGGTGAAGAAGTTCTTCAGAGAGCCATAGATGCGAGCATTGCTGATGAGGATCTTCTTCAGGAAGCTCTTCGGCAGGTTGTATGCCAGTGTGATGTCCTTGATCTTGAAGTAGTCAGCTTTCTGGATCTGGATGGAGCTCTTGTAGAAGGTAGGAGTAGCACCGGCGCAACCAGGTGAAGGAATGTCTGCCCCCTGATTGTTAGGAGTCCAGTAACCCAGGTCGCTCAGCTCACCCCAGTTGGCGTTGTCGTAGAGGTAGAGACCATAACCTGCATAGTCGAGGTATCCGCCCAGACGAGCCATTGTTGAAACACTCAGTGAGATATCCTTGTAGGTCAGCGATGTGCTCAGACCGAGGATAGCTTTCGGGCTGCGGTTGTAGATGATCTTGTCGCTGTCGTCGATCTCGCCGTCGTTGTTGGTGTCAATCACCTTTGGTGTTCCAGGATCACCGTAGTCGGCCTGAGGCTTCTTAAAGTCTGGGTGTGAAGCCATGTACTGGTCGAACTCACCGATACCCCAGCAACCGTCCATGTCGTAAGCATAGTATGCAGATACAGGCTCACCGACCTTCAGGATAGTTGTTCCACTTACGAACTGCTCGATACCGTCGGCCAGTTCTTCAACCTTGTCACGTGCGAAGGTGGCAGAAGCAGTCAGATCCCAAGTAAAGGCGTTGGTCTTTACAGGAACAGCACCGAGAGATATTTCCCAACCGTGGCCCTTTGTCTTACCAACGTTAGAGATGGTGCTGGTAAATACAGAAGAGGGAGGAGCGGTCTTATAGTACAGCAGGTCGTAGGTCTTACTGTTGTAATACTCAACGGTACCGTAGATGCGGCCATTGATGAATGAGAAGTCGAGACCGATGTTCAAGGCAGATGTCTTTTCCCAAGTCAGTTCAGGATTAGCCATGGTCATCGGGGCCTTCTCTGTAGAGTTGGGAACGATTGAAGAAATGGTAGCCAGAGTCTGGTAAGCATCGATGGCAGCGTTACCAGAAAGACCCCAAGATACGCGGATCTTCAAGTTGTCAAGCCATGACTTTGCACCAGACATGAAGCTCTCCTCTGAGAGACGCCAACCAGCGCTGACTGAGGGGAAGTAACCCCACTTGTGGCCATCTGCGAGTACTGAAGAACCATCAGCACGTATAGAGGCCTGCAGCAGATACTTGCCATCGAAAGAGTAGTTGGCACGTGCGAAGAATGAAAGCATAGAGCTCTTTACATAAGAAGAGGTAACCAGTGGAGAGCCGATCTTGCTGACATCGTAGAATGAGCCGGTCTTATAGCTTTCAGAACCTGCATCACCTGAGATGCTGCTCGTTTCAGTTACGGTCTGTGACATTTCGTGTCCGAGCAGGAAAGTCATGTCATGTTTGCCAATCTCCTTGTTGTAGTTGGCCGTGTTCTGCCAAACATACTTTGTGCCGACGCTCTTGTCGTTACCGATAAAGGTTGTGGTAGGCGACTGATAGCGAGCCTGGCTATGGTAGTCCTGATAGGTACCTGTGCGAGAATCGTTACGGTCCATCGTGAACTGAGATCTCAGGGTAAAGCCCTTAAACGGGTTGAGCTGCAGATAGCCGCTACCAAAGAAGCGGGTGCTCTCGATATTGCGCTGGTATGCGCCATCCTCGTCAAGCAGAGGAGAACAGTGTGCGGGATACCAGGGGTTAGGAGTAGCATAGATACTGCCATCATTCAGATAAGCGTGAGTAATAGAGGTCATCTTCTGTGCCTGGTTGAACACACCACCATTACGCTTGTCGTTGCTCTTGTAAGCATAAGAGATGCTGGCACCGATCTTAACGATTCTGTTAATCTGATGGTCAATGTTGACACGACCTGTATAACGTTTGTACTTATCGCCCTTCAGAAGACCCTTGTCGTCCATGGCGGCCATTGAAACGTTGAAGTTGGTCTTCTCGTTACCACCCTGAACAGCAACCTCATAGTTCTGAGATACGCTGTTCTTCATGATCATGTCAAGCCAGTCGGTGTACGACTTGTTATTATAGATATCGAGCGTTGGTGTCAGATCCTCCAGGTTGAAGGTCAGCACGTCTGCTGGTGTAGCCGAGTTGGTGAAGTTCCAACCGTTGGCGGCTGCATCCTCATAGTTCTTCTTGTCAATCAGACGCTGTACTTCAGTGTCGCCATACATAGGCTTTACAATACCAGTAGCACTGTTGAATGACAGATAGCCATTGAAGGTTACAGAGGTTCTGCCGGCCTTACCGCGCTTGGTGGTGATCAGGATCACACCGTTGGCACCCTTCGTACCGTAGATAGCAGTAGAGGCAGCGTCCTTCAGGATATCCATCGACTCAATGTCGCTGGCAGGAATGTCGAGGGTAGAGCCGTACTCTACACCGTCAACGATAACCAGAGGTCCGTTACCGGCCAACAGTGAGCGGTTACCACGGAGGGTCATGCTCACACCTTCACCGGCCTGACCACCGTTAGACTGCTGGAGGTCAACACCAGGAACCTTTGCCTGCATAGCCGACAGAGCGTTAGCACCTGCCACCTTTGCAAGGTCATCGGTCTTCACGCTGGCAACAGCACCCGTCAAGTCCTTCTTCTTCATCGTACCGTAACCTACGACCACGATCTCATCGAGACTGGCAGCGTCCTCTTCCAGAGTGACATTAATACTGCTCTTTCCGGCTACGGAGATCTTCTGGTCCTTGTAGCCGATGTAAGAGATCTTCAGGACACCATTCTCAGGAACGTCCTTGATTGAGAAGTTTCCATCGAAGTCGGTTACGCCACCGATGGTGGTACCGTCAACGAGAATACTTACACCAATCATGGGCTCACCTGTAGCATCCACTACAGTTCCTGTGACTGTCTTCTGAGCATAAGCCACGAAGCAGAACACAGACAAAAGCATAGCCATAAAGGCTCTTTTGATTTGATGATTCATACACGTTAGTTTTAGTTATACAATTTAATTAATTATAAGATATTTTGTTTGTTTTATCTTCAATAGTTGCTCTTTTCGGGTACAAAGTTAATAAATTATTGTGAAATAATACTTATTTTGGGTTAAAAAATACTGAAAACGTTTACGTAATTACCAGTTCTTTTTCCTCATATTATAAATAATGTGTAAAATGCATTAAATTTGCACTCAAAAAACAAATATTTGATCGTTATGTATCTCAGATTATCTTTTATGATTGCAGTATTAGTCCAGGCTGTCACGGCACCTGCTAATCCGATTTTCAACGTCAAGGACTTCGGCGCCAAGGGTGACGGGCAGCATATCGACTCGCCCGCCATCAATGCTGCCATCGAACAGGCTGCCAAAGAGGGTGGGGGAATGGTCGTCCTGACAGAAGGGGTTTACCCTTGTTATTCTGTTCACCTGAAGAGTAACACGACCCTGCGATTGGAGAAAGGAGCTGTGTTGAAGGCTGCTCCCGTCACAGAGACAGAGGGCTATGACGAGGCAGAACCCAACGACTCCCACTATCAGGACTACGGTCATAGCCATTGGCACAACTCGCTCCTCTGGGGTGAGAACCTCCAGAATGTTATACTCGAGGGCGAAGGTCTCATCGATGGTACCGATGTCTTGAGCCGCTGGGGACAGCGCGACGACTATCAGGGACCGCCACTGGCCAACAAGGCTCTCGCCCTGCGCGACTGCAGGCATGTGACCATCCGAGGACTCAGTTTCCTGAGTTGTGGGCATTTTGCCATGTTGCTGACTGGGGTCGATGACCTGTTGATTGAACATGTTACGACCGATACCAATCGCGACGGCTTTGATATCGATTGCTGCGAACGAGTTGTCGTCCGCAACTGCAAGGTCAACACAGTCAATGATGATGCCATCGTCCTGAAATGCTCCTACGCCTTAGGATGGGCAAAGCCTACGGAACATGTGCTGATAGAGGATTGTGAAGTCAGTGGATACGATGTGGGTACGCTACTTGGCGGCACACGAACCACACTGACCGAAAAGGCTCCTGACGGCGACGGACCTACGGGGCGCATCAAACTTGGCACAGAGTCTAACGGCGGATTCCGTCATATCACCATCCGACGTTGTACGTTCACTCATTGCCGGGGTCTGGCTCTTGAAACCGTTGACGGGGCAGAGATGAAAGATATCCGCGTGAGCGACCTGACGATGACTGACATCTGCAACTCACCCATCTATATCCGCTTGGGCAACCGTATGCGGGCGCCTGAAGGGTTCCATTTCTCAACAGTCGATGGTGTCAGTATCCGTAACGTGCATGTCACCGATGCCGACAGCCGTTATGCTTGTCTGATAGCTGGTGTGGAAGGCCATCCCGTCCGCCATGTAAGCATCAAGAACCTTTATGTCCAGTTCCGTGGCGGATTGACCCTTCTGGACGTCAAGGAACAGCGGGGACGTAACCCGTTCTTCATCCCGGAAGCCCGCCAACCAGGACAGGCGGGCGAAGCCAACTACCCAGAACCCTCCGCCCACGGCATCCAGCCTGCGTGGGGATTCTCTATCAGCAACGCTGAGGATATCCGATTAAAGAACGTTCATCTGGAAACAATCCTTCCAGATGAACGTCCTCAGTTCCATTTCGAAAACACGAAGAATATCCGTATGTAGTCTTCCTGGCTATAACGTGACGGTGATCTTCTTCAGTTGACTGTCGGCGCTTGAGTTGCCAACCATCAGCTCATACTTGCCGGGAACAACGCGCATCGTGTTGGTCTTCGCATCCCAGCCTTCAAAGCGCTGGCGGGGCAGGTCGATGACAATAGTCTTGCTCTCACCGGGTTTGAGTGTTACTTGTTGGTAAGCACGGAGGGTCTTCTGAGGACCTTCCTTGTCGGCTAGATGGCGGATATATACCTGCACCGTCTCCAGACCTTCTCTGGTGCCGGTGTTCTTCACGCTGACACGTACCTTGTTGTTACTGTATTGTGGCTTGCCGATCTCGAACTGTGTATAACTCAGACCAAAGCCGAAGGGGAACAGTGCCTCACCGGTATAATAGCGATAGGTGCGGTTCTTCATCGTGTAGTCGAGGAAGTCGGGCAGTTCGTCCGTGTTTTTGTAGAAGGTGATAGGCAGTTTGCCGCTTGGATTATAGTCGCCGAAAAGCACTTCGGCCAGTGTCTGTCCACCCAGCTCACCACTGTACCAGGCCTGAATGATGGCATCACACGTCTCCAGTTCTGGTGTGAGAGCCATCGCTGAGCCCGAGCAGTTGACGAAGATCACCTTCTTGCCAGCCTGATGGAGCATGGCCAGTGTTTCGCGCTGAGCCTTTGGCAGTTCGATGCTCGTGCGGTCGCCACCCTTGAAGCCTTCTTCATTGACGCGCATTTCCTCACCTTCGAGCTTCGGTGAGATACCTCCTACGAAGATGACGGTCTCTGCATCACCGATCTGTGCCAGTAGTTGCTGATGGGTGGGAGCCACTTTATGCTGGATATCGAAACCGAGGAAGGCGAAGTCGCTCACCTGAACGTAATCGATCTGGATACGATAGTGCTGTCCAGCCTTCACGTCCATCTCCTTTTGTGCTCCTTGGATACGGTTGCGCACCTGCCAGATGTTGACGATGGTGTCGCCATTGACGATGAGGCGCACCTTGTCGTCGCCGTTGATGTTGAAGATGACGGTCTCATCCTTGGTGGGGATAAAGGTGGCATCGAGGCGGGCTGAGAATTTCTCCAGATTCACCCCTGGGGCAAAAACGGTGTTGCCGCCATTGCTGAGCATGATGGGAGCCGTGATGTTCATGGTGGCTGCCGGGGTACCGCTCATGTCGGTGTTATTATAATAGGTGGCCTGCATGCCTTTGCTGCCGAGCGGATTCCTCAGTTCCCCGAAACGGCTCTCAAAGACTTCGTTCCGAGTCAGTCCGCAACCACTGATGAATCTGGCCTGTGGTGCCAGTTGATGGATGCCTTCAAGGGCAGTGATGGTACGGGTGGCAAAGCCTGAATAGTTACCCCACTGCATGACAGAGTCGATGGCGTTGGAACCGAGCACGGCGATACGTGCATCCTTTGTCAGGGGCAGTGTCTGGTTCTTGTTCTGGAGCAGCACCATGCTTTTTCTGGCCATGTCGAGTGCCAGCTGCTTGTGGGCGTCACATGCTACGATGCTCTCAGGGATCTTCGTCCAGGGATTCAGGTCATCGCTGTCGAAGTCGCCCAACTCAAAACGGGCGATGAGCAGACGGCGCAGACTCTTGTCGAGGTCGGCCTCCTTGATGTCGCCACGGCGGACGGCCATGGGCAGGTATTTATACTCCGATCCGCACTCAACGTCGGTGCCAGCCAGAACGGCCTGGGCTGAAGCCTCGGTGGCATCCTTGGCGGTGTTATGCCAGCGGGGCAGGAAGTCGCGGATGGCACCGCAGTCTGAGGTGATCAGTCCGTCGAATCCCCATTCGTCGCGCAGGATCTGTTGTTCGTAGCGGGTCTGCGAGCAGCAGGGCTGTCCGTCAATACGCTGGTAGGCGCACATGATCTCTGCGACCTTACCTTCCTGCACGAGTGCCTTGAAGGCGGGCAGATAGGTCTCCCAGAGGTCGCGCTCGGGCAGGTTTTCCACGTTGAATTCATGACGGTTCCACTCCGGACCGCTGTGTACGGCAAAGTGCTTCGCACAGGCCAGCAGCTTGCGGTACTTGCTGACGCCGAGATCCTCGCCATTGTAGCCCACACCCTGCAGACCACGGACGACGGCCAGTCCCATCTTGGATGTCAGGTAGGGGTCTTCACCGTAGGTCTCCTGTCCGCGTCCCCAACGGGGGTCACGGAAAATATTGATGTTCGGTGTCCAGAACGACAGACTTTGATAACGCTTGATGTCCCCCGAGCGCTTGGCCTGCTGTGCCTTCACGCGAGCCTCGTCGCTCACGGCTGTAAACACCTTGTGCAACAAGGCGTCGTCCCATGAGGCAGCCATACCCATCGTAATGGGGAACACGGTGGCAAAGCCGTTACGGCCGATGCCGTGCAGGGCCTCGTTCCACCATTGGAACTGGGGGATGCCGAGTCGCTCGATGGCGGGCGAGGTATCCATCATCAGACTTACTTTCTCTTCAAGAGTCAGTCTTCCTAAAAGGTCATCAGCCCTTTGGGCTGCCGTAAGATTGGCATCCTGATAGGGCAGAACTTGTGCTTGGAGGCTGGCGGCCATGCACAGGCAGCACAGCAAAGTTGCTAGTTTATTCATTTGCATTTTCATTTTATAGTAGTTGTTAGGTGCAAAGATACGAATTTTTATCGAAAAGTCCAAATCTTTTGCTGTTTTTCTTTGCGATCGATGGTTCACGCTTCACGGGTATATGGATGCTGCAACTGTGCTGTAAGGATGCTTCAACTGTGCTGTAAAGATGCAGCAAAGTTGCTCTACTCCCGCGCATACCTATTAATGCGCGCGGAAGATATAGATATAGAAAAAGAAAAAAAAGAAAAAGTGCGTGTCTTTGGATGACACGCACTCGGATTTTGTTTTGCGCGCGCAGGCGCGAAGCCCGCCGCAAAACGTAACGAATCGCCATGCAATTCATTACTTTTCGCATGGTAAAACGTTACGTTTCGTGATGCGATTCGTTACGTTTCGTCAGCGTGGTTTTGGCTAACTTGGAAAGGCCAAAATGTTTGGAATCTGGCGAAAAATGTTGTACCTTTGCCGATGTAAATGTGGCAATCGTACCTTTGTTGCACCCAAAAGAGGGAAAATCGCCTGAAAATTTGGAATTATCAGATATTCTGCTTAAATTTGCAACCAAAATGATACTACATAAAAAATGAAAGGGGGGAAGCATTTAATGAGACAATTTACTATCGTGATGAGTTGGCTGCTGGGGCTGAGCATGGCTGTGGCTGCAGAGGTTCCTGAAGTGACTTGGGATAAGTACAGCCTGATAATCGATGGGCAGCGAGTCTGTCCCGTGATGGGTGAGGTGCATTATTCGCGCATACCTCAGGCCGAATGGGCTGATGAGGTACGGAAAATGAAGGAGGGTGGTGTAACGGTTATCGCCTGTTATGTGTTCTGGAATCATATTGAGGAGACGGAAGCCGTGTTCGACTGGAGTGGTCAGCGCTGTCTGCGCCAGTTTCTCGAGGTTTGCAGTCAGGAGCAGTTGCCCGTCGTACTGCGCGTAGGACCGTTCTGCCATGGTGAGGCACGCTGTGGCGGCATCCCCGACTGGCTGTTCTCCAAAGGCTGTAAGATGCGGTCTGAAGATCCCGTCTTCCTGGCCTACACCGAACGGCTCTACCGTCAGATTTTTACCCAGGTGCAGGGCTTGCAATGGAAAGACGGTGGTCCCGTGATGGCCATGCAGTTCGACAACGAATACAGCGGACACGGCTCCTACCTGATGCGGCTCAAGCAGATGGCCCGCGAGATTGGCTTCGATCTCCCCTTCTACACCCGCACAGGCTGGCCAGAACTGGCCTCACCCGTACCTTTCGGCGAGATGATTCCTCTTTATGGCGACTATGCCGACGGGTTCTGGGAACGCTCCATCGAGGAGGCGACAGGCAACTACTACAAGGCTTTCAACTTCAAGGCCTTCCGCTCTTCGACTGCCATTGCGACCGAACAGTTAGGCAAACAGGAAGAGCGACTGAATGAAGGCGATGAACAGTATCCCTACTTCACCTGCGAACTGGGCGGTGGCATGATGACGGCCTATCACCGTCGGCCTTATCTGTATCCTGAGGATGCCTACTCGATGGCCATCGTGAAACTCGGCAGTGGTTCCAACCTTCTGGGCTACTATATGTATCATGGTGGCACGAACCCCGATGGCAAGATCTGGCTCAACGAGATGCAGCGCACGCCAGCCACCAACTATAACGACATGCCGGTGAAGACCTACGACTTCCAGGCGCCCCTCGGTGAGTTCGGACAGAAGAATCCTCACTACTACATGCTGAGGAAACTGCATCTATTCATGCACGACTGGGGCGATCTGCTTGCTCCGATGGAGGCCGTATTCCCATGTCCGCAGGATATTAGGAAAGGCGATGACTCGTTTCTGCGCTGGTCGTATCGCGCGAAAGACGGTGCTGGTTTCATCTTCATCAACAACTACGAACGTCTGCAGAATCTTTCGACCAAAAGCCACGTGCAGTTGGAGGCCTGTGGGGTGAAACTGCCGAAACTGACCATCCCTGCAGGCACGATGTGCATCCTGCCTGTGAATATCGATGGAATCCGTTATGCCACGGCACAGCCCATAGCCAAGCGCGATGGCAAGATCTATCTGGCTCAGGTGAAAGGCATCCCGACAACCATTGCCTTGCAGAATGGCAAGGTGCTGAAGAATCTGAAACCCTCGGGCACGGCCAAGCCCGTCTGTCAGAACATCTATCTGCTGACCTCCGAACAGGCAGAAAGACTTTTCCTGCAAGCAGACGAGCCACAGGCGAGGCCCACAGCGGTAGCCTATCAGAAGGAGAAGGAGGCAGGAGCCCTACGAACGATTACCATCGGCGTGAATCGTGTGGCAGAAGAGCCCACCGATGAAGACTTTGAACAGGCTGCCGTCTATACCATTCATCTGCCGCAACAGCGCCAGGCATTGCTCCAGATAGCTTATCGCGGTGACTGTGCCCGACTGTATGCTGACGGGAAGCTGGTAGCCGACAACTTCTATAATGGCCGACCGTTCCTGATGGGACTGTGGCGACTGCCAGAGAGTTGCACCAGTTTGGAACTGCGCATCCTGCCACTACAAAAGGATATGCCTGTCTATTTCCCGCGTGAGGCAGATACCACCCCTGGAGAATCTGTCGTAAGCATCACTTCTTCTGCATACTAATGTTTGCGGGGCGCTGCAAGGTGATACCCATCAGTCCGATCACGACATCGTTCGACAAGGTGCTGACGGTCAGGCTCCGCAGCGTCTTCTGTGGATGGAGCGGCATGTCGAGGATGATGCCTGCACCGCGCTCAAAGTTGCGGTCATAATAACTGGCAGCGACACCTGTGGCTGCTTGGCGCCCATAGTGCTCGCCCATCGGCATCAACTCTCTCGAGACGACTGCCGAAGCAAAGTCAATCCGGTAAGGACGGGGTTGGGCGGCATGGAAAGCCAGTCCGTCTTCATAATAGTCTTGTTCGATAGGGCACCAGTTGTGGGGATTCCGCAAAGGCAATTTGTCGGTAGTCCCGTCGGTATAGGTAACGGTAATCAGGCCGTTATCGATATGGCTCTGCATGTGATTGGTGCTGCCTGCCATCAGCAGATAGGCATGTGATGCGGCTCCTGAGAGCGTGATGGAAACCGTATCGGGATAATTGTCCCACAGCGAGGTATAGACGATATTACGCCCCGTCTTGGGGTACATGAAAGGTATGCCATCGCCTATCCCTACCGTTAGCAGTCCATCCTTTACCCTCTCCCGCAAGGCAGAATCGTCGATGGTAGCCATCATCTCGGGGTGGCACCACTCTCCGATACCGTGGACGGGAATCTGAAGCGTAGTATAAGGAGAACGGGGCGAGAGATAGAAATTCTTGAAGATATCCGATACCCGGCTGTTGAACTGGCTGCTGATATCTACTGGCCAGAGTCTGTCGGTTTTGACATCGTCGAAACCATTTCCCCACGCCTTACCGTCGAAGCGCTCTGCCGTCAGCAGAGGCTTGGGAGCAGTCTGCCGCTTCGCTCGCGACACGATGATGGTCTGTTTCTTCTCGCTGGTTCCGAGCGTTTCCACATAGCCATAGCCCGTGTTCTGTCGGAGCACAATCTGCAGGGGGTGGGCGAAGTTCTGCTCTATCTCGTAGATCTCTTTGTTGCCCTCACGACGGAAGGAATACTTGAAATAAGGTGTAGAGATAGAAGCGTGTTCCCATTCGGCAGGGAAGCCCGGACGGAGAATGCAGCGCCCATGGAGCGCGTCGGGGACGATGCCATAGAGCCCTTGGATAAAGGTGCGGGCAGAGATACCCGTATTGTCGGAGAAGTCGCGATAGAGTTCACCGCGTGCCTTGTCGTAATAACTGATCTGCCCGAAATTGCCCGGACTGTCGCCCAGATAGGCCTGATCCATGATGTTGGCTTTGACGAGCCTGTAGCCTTCCTCGCTGCGCCCTGCCTCGAAATAGGCCAGCGCCATGTGCATCACCTCGGCTGCAGCCACATTGTTGATGCTCCAGTCGTAGGGCAACCAGTCGGTGGTAGAGATGGTCTGCAACTGTAGCGCCTTGTGAGTCTTTTCGGTCATGACAACGGGGATATGGGGGATACACGAGTCAACATATTGTGTCGCCCTGAACGCCATCTCCTCGGTAGCAGCGCCACAGTCTATCGGTGTATAGATACTCCACAGGGCAGCATGGTCGTGGGTGCGCCTCAATCCCATGAAATCCTTATATTCCGCCCAGTGTCCCCGATGCTTCAGCCATAGTTGTTCGTTCATGCCCTTCAGGGTCTTCGCCGCCTCTTGCCGGTAGTAGGTCGGATCTTCGCCCAGTATCTCGGCGATACGGGCTGCCAGGGCAAAGCCGCGATAGTTATAGGCCGACGAGTGGGTGACGGCACCGCTGTTATAATAGAGCGCATCGCTGGCCCAGATGCAGCAGTAGGCATCATAGAGCCCGTCGTCGTCGGGGTCGTAGTTACGTTTCTCCCAGTCGAGATGGCGCTTCAACACGGGCCACATCTTACGCATATAGACGGTATCGGCATCATACTGGAAGTGCCATAGCAGTTCGTCGATATAGTTCAGGTTCATGTCGTAGTGGTGCATGATGTCGTCGCGGTTGGGATTGCGGCAGATATAGCCATTCGAGTACATCTGCGTGCCCCAGGTCTTGACGGCTCTGGTCATGCCTTTTTCGGGATCTTGCGCCGGGTGAGGAATCGTGGGTTCGACATCCTTCACCTGACTGTTGGCATAGGCCGAGAAATGCGTGATGGCACGGTCCTGTAAGCCGAGCACATCACCCAGATAGCCAGCCCGCCAGCCTGCCAGCGGCATGCGCCAGGCAACGGCTCCGTGCATCCACACTTCCCCGCCCCAGGCACCGTCGGCAGCAGCCATCAGCGCGCTGCCAAGCGTGTTGATATAAGGGTCGGGCGTATCGAAGACAATCCTGTTGGCCAGCCACTCGCTGTGCTGCATGGCCCTATTCCATAGCGGCAGGGCTTCGGCCTGCGAGGGCGTCGTCAGCAGATAGGCGCCTTGGGCTTCGCTTTTCAGGAATACATAGCCAGCCTCCTGTCCCACGCTGATGCTGACCGTCTGCTTGTGGTTCTCATCGGGAGCCGGGTCGAAACAGCCCGTCGGGTCAGCATTCAGGTCGCCCGCGCGGTTCAGTTTCGGCTGTCTGATGCCACAGGCGATGCACTCCAGGGTCGCACCGGCAGGCAGCCCTTCGCCACATATCTGCCAGATGGCAGCATCGCAGTCGGGCATGGCCAGTACCGCCATCGACAAGGTGCCCTTGCCAAAGGCAGGATCAGCCAACTGATACGTGCGCATCCCAGCCTGATAACGGGCTTCGCACCGGGCTGTGTTTTCCAGCATGACGGTCTGTCCGTTGAGATGCAAGCGGAAACGGATATTGCGATGGTTCTTCGCCCAATAAGTGCCGAAGATGGGGCGATCGCTCGTCTCTACGCGGAAGTCGGAATAGCCGCCATAGAGCGCACGGGTATAGCGGTTCTCGCCGTTCACACACACGATATCGCGCCCGTCAGGGTGATACTGTAGTGTCCTTGCCTTGCTGGCTGCCTGTGCCTGAAACGGCCAAAGCATCGCTGTTGCAATGATAAGTAGATGAAATTTCATGTTCGTTTGTTTTCTGGGTACAAAAATACAACTTTATTTTATTCCGCGATAGAAGTTTTGTTCAATTATTTGTTTTTTTACCCGTTTTTTTATAATTTTGCATCCGAATCAAACTACTAAAAATGAAAAGAAGACTACTATTGACACTATTGCTGTTACTGCCCTCTATCATCGTCTCGGCTATGGTGTGGTTCGATGGCACACATCCTATTACATACAGTTTAGCCTCTGATGCTGATCCTGTAGTGACAACAGCCCTCGAGATGTGGAAGGACGATATGCGACAGGTGACGGGATTTGTTCCTGTGGCTGCCAAGAAACCTGCGATTGTCATTTCGCAGGGGCAAGGTTCTGACGACGGTTTCCGCATCTCTGTACACAACGGGCAGATACATATCGATGGTCATAATGCCCGTGGTACGGCCTATGGCATTCTGGAACTTTCTCGTCTGGCAGGTGTCTCTCCATGGATATGGTGGGGCGATCTGGTGCCAGAGAAGAAAGACCGGCTGGTGCTCAGCGACGATTTCTCGATGGAGCATACGCCGAGTGTGGCCTATCGTGGCATCTTCATCAACGATGAGGACTGGAGTACTCGTCCTTGGAGTTGTCGGAACTTTGCCCCAGGGCCTGAAGGCCAGATTGCCGCTCAGACCTATAAGAAGATATTCCAGTTGCTACTCCGTCTGCGTGCCAACACGGTTTGGCCTGCCATGCATGAGGGCACGGTGGCCTTCTTTCAGACACCAGGTGCCAAGGCAATGGCCGACTCCTGTGGTATCGTGGTGGGCACGTCGCATTGTGAACCTCTTTTGCGCAATAATGTCGGAGAGTGGAACAGCAAAGAGCGTGGGCGTTTCAACTACAAGACTAATCGTGATGCTGTGCAACAGTACTGGATAGAGCGCCTCAAGGAGGTGAAAGGCTCCCAGAACCACATCTTTACTATTGGCATGCGTGGCATACATGACAGTTCGATGGAGGGCTATCAGACCGATCAGGAGAAGTTCGACGGCTTGCAGCTGGTCATTAACGACCAACAGGAACTTCTGAGGCAATATCTTGGTGACCCGTCACGACTGCCTCAGATGTTCGTACCTTATAAGGAGGTGTTGCAGCTCTATGAGATGGGACTGCAGGTGCCCGACTATGTCACCCTGATGTGGTGCGATGATAACTATGGCTACATGACGCGTTTCTCCGATGCTCGTGAACAGCAGCGACAGGGTGGGGGCGGTGTCTATTATCATCTGAGCTATTGGGGGCGCCCGCACGACTATCTCTGGCTGACTACCACACAGCCAGGTCTGATCTATAACGAGATGCGCGAAGCCTACGACCACCATGTGCGCAAGCTTTGGATTGCGAATGTACACGACGTAAAGGTGGCGGGCTACGACCTCGAACTCTTCCTCGATATGGCTTGGGATATCAAGTGTGTCAGTGCCTCTACCCTGAATGACCATTACCGGCGATGGCTCTGCCGGCAGTTCGGTACGCTGGCTGGTAACCGCCTTTTCCCGGCGATGCGCGACTTCTTCCGCCTTTGTGGCGAGCGTCGTCCGGAGTTTATGGGTTGGACTCAGGTGGAACTCGACAAGAAGGTGTTCCATCGGGGGCTCTCACCTGTCGACAGCATCGGAATGACAGTCCGTGAGGCTGCTGCCCGCCTTGCTGATTTTGAACGGATCAAGGCTTCTGTGGCAGATTGTCGCTCCTATGTTCGCCCGGAGTTGTCAGATGCCTTCTTTGCTGCTGTCGAATATCCCGTGTATGCTGCCGCTGCCATGAGCCGTAAGATCCTCTCCGATTCTGCCGAAAGCCATCGTGCCTATGAGGAAATCCAATCGCTCACGGCCCGTTATAATGCCTTGCAGAATGGAAAGTGGAACGGACTGATGGATGCGGCACCCCGACAGCTGCCGGTCTTTGCCGATGTGCGGGGCTCACATTTCGCCTCTGAAGCTGCCGACGTCATAGCCATCAGGTCAGCAGCCGATTACCAGCAGGCCTCCGCAGGTGCAGAACCTGTACAGATGTTAGGCCACTCGATGCAAGCTGTGAGGTTGCCCAAAGGTGATACGCTCATCTGGCACTTTTCTGTAGAACGTGAGGGTGACTATACGTTGACCACAGCCTTGATTCCGACTCATGCCGTGGATGCAGGCGATATCCGCTATAGCGTGACTGTCGATGATATGCCTGCTGTGGTATGGTCGCTCAAGGAGCCGTTCCGTTCTGAGGAATGGAAGCGGAATGTGCTTCGAAACCAGGCACTCCGACATCAGACGGTCCACCTCTCTTCAGGTAGCCACCAACTCACCATCAAGGCTCTCGACGACCATATCGTGGTAGATCAATGGAAGCTTACGGCTGTGAAGGCGAAGTGAGAGCAGAAGGAGAAAGTATAAAACTGAAGTGATGAGGCTGATCGCCAGGGATGGTGTACTGTGGTAACGTTCGTCGACCCCAGGTGTCAATTCCTCCCACACCGTGAATGTTCAGGTCAATGTTCAAGTTGACGAAACGTCCTCGGGTGATGTCTTGAGGATGACGAACGCCCTCTAAATCTTCTTCTCCATAGTCCCAGGCTCGGATGCAAAGGGGCTGTTTACCGTCAATGTGTATTTTCGTCTGTTCTGAAGCAATTTCAAACCAGCGTATATCACAACGGTTGCCATTGTCCTGCGGCCTCACATAGTCTGTCTGGTAATCCGACAGCGGCATTTCATAGCGTCCGATGAATGCCGAGCGCTTACGGTCGGGATAGTTCTCCCACGGTCCACGGCCGTAATAGGCGATATGGGTCATATCGGCAGGCAGGCGCATCCGCATACCAAACTTGGGAATCAAAGGAATATCAGTGGCTGTAGGACGGTAGTCCATATCCACCATGATACGTCCGTCTGTCTTGACTGTATATGTCAGTGTCAAGTCAGCTCCTACAGGAAGTGTCAGGTCGGCAATGACCTGATGATCCTTGATACGGACGGATTTCACCGTGCGGTTCTTGGCTGCATCGCGCCAAGGGGCTGTACGCTCGGCAAAATGAGCGGCGTGCTGATTGTCGTTCTCGGGTTTCCAGAAATAGGGTTCCAAAGGAGCCTGCAGTATCTGCTTGCCATCAACAATCCACGACGTGAGCGCACCAGTATGGTCGATGGTGACGGAACCGTTCTCTGTTGGATATACCATTTTCCCTGCCGATTCCTGTGGCTTTGCATTCCCTTCGCTGGCGCCAAACCAGAACTCTTCTGGTTTGAGGATGAACTGTTCGCGGGCTACCACAAATCCTTCTTCTGCCCAGGGTGTGGCCTGACGCAGCCGGGCATAGACGTTCAGAATCAGTTCTGGTTCGTCATAAGGGTAATATGGATAGGGAATGCCGAATTTGTCGCCATTCATTCTTGCGAGTTCACCTGTGACCAGCTCCCCGTTATGATAGACCTCACAGTAGTATTCATACTGGTCGATACTGGTGAAATAGTTTCGGTTGATGATCCGGATGCTGTCACCCTCCAGAACGAACTGCAAGGGCTGGTACACATACTGCACCTCGTAGTAGTGCGGATGAGGTGTGCGGTCGGGTGCCAACAAGCCATTGATGCAGAAGGCATCGAGGTTAGGCTTGTCGCCATAGTCGCCACCATACGCCCAAAACGCCTTATTACCTTCTTTCTTCAAGAGTCCTTGGTCCACCCAGTCCCAGATGGCAGCACCTACAATGCTGCTATCGGCATAGATCACATCCCAGTATTCTTGCAGATTACCCATCGAGTTGCCCATGGCGTGGGCGTATTCACGGGCAATCATTGGTTTCTCGGTTTCTTTGATGGCCTCACTGCGCAGTTCATCGGGTGCAGGATAGCCAAAGTCATGGAGGGTGGAGTAACGTGGATGACAATCGTAGAAGGGCGGGCGTGTTGAGTCGAGTTCGCACACCTTGTCATACATCGCCTGGATATTGGGACCAATGCCACCTTCATTACCCAAGCTCCACAGGATGACACAGGGATGGTTGAAGTCACGTTTTACCAACGATTCGGCACGGTCCACGTGGGCCTGCTGCCATGCCGGGTCGTGTCCCATCTCCTCATTGGCATAGCCATAGCCGTGACTCTCCTGGTTCGCCTCATCCATCACGTAGATTCCCCAGCGGTCGCAAAGCTCATACAGATACTCGCGGTCGGGATAATGGCTGGTACGCAGGAAGTTGATGTTGGCTTGTTTCATCAGGCGGATATCCTGTTCGTAGGTTACATCGTCCACCCAGCGGCCGGTAATCGGGTGATGGTCGTGACGGTTCACACCGCGCAGCTTCACGTTCTTTCCGTTGATCTTAAACACCTCACCGACGACCTCCACTTTCTTAACTCCCAAATGGTAGTCGAAATGTTCAACAACCGTGCCTTTGGCATCGCGAAGTTCTACACTGAAGGGATATAGATAAGGATGCTCAGCCGACCAGAGTTGGGGGTGGGGTAGGGCTTCATTCAGGGTGATTGAAGCCGTGTCGCCAGCAGCCAACTGCTTCAGTTCGCTTTTCACCTCATGTCCGTTAAATAATAGCACTGTCTGTAGGTCTTTAGCCGAGTCCTTTCCTCTATTGCAGATACTGATGGTTGCCTTAACCTCTGCTTTCGAGAAGTCATTGTTAGGCACAGCCGTCACATGATAGTCGGCAATATGCACCAACGGACGAACCCAGAGCTGCACCTCGCGGAAGATGCCTGAGAGTCGCCACATATCCTGATCCTCCAGATAACTGCCGTCGCACCAGCGATACACCTCTACAGCAAGTTTGTTCTTTCCCTCGCGCAGATAGCTGGTCACATCAAACTCAGCGGGCGACATGGAGTTCTGACTGTAGCCCACCTTCTGTCCGTTCACCCAGAGATACATGGCCGAATGTACACCACCGAAGTGCAGGATCAGATTCTTCGAAAGCATCTCCTTGGTCACGTCGAAGTGTGTGACATACTGCCCCACAGGATTGCGGTTCTCGTAGGCCGTCCAGTCCTTTGGCGGTTCACTGGTCACACTGGGACGGTTGCGCTGGAAGGGATACTCGATATTGGTATAGATGGGTGTGCCATAGCCTTGTGTCTGCCAGTTGCCTGGCACCTTTATCTTCCCCCAACTGCTTACGTCATAGTCCTCACGGTAGAAGTCTGTCTGTCGCTCCTCAGGATTGCGACTCCAACGGAACAGCCATTCGCCGTCAAGACTCATAATCTCCTTACACTCCTTCCACTTCGAGGGCAGTTGCAGGGTGGCGTGATACGGCAGTTTGTTGATACTCAGCACGGCAGGGTTCTCCCAGTCGCGGGTTTGTGCTTGAGCTGATATAGTCAATAGCGCAGTCAGTAATATCAGTATTCTTTTCATGTTTCTCGCTTTATTCTGTTATGACTTCCACATCACCATAACCCATGCGCTCGCCAGAGGCCAGACGGTCGGCATCAAGTTTGAGAATCCTGGCCTTGACGGGCTGGAACTTGATGGCCTGCCAGATGGGGTTATTGACGATGTTCGAGAACTCACCAGAGGCTAGTTTTGTCCAATTCGACCAGTCGGTAGAAGCCCAAAGGGTGTAGTGGGTCACGGTGCCGTCCTTGCTTTCTTGTGGAGGCAGATAGCGGAAGGAAGTAATCGTCTGCTCAGTATCCCAGTCGATGAGCATCTGTGTGGGATTGCTAAAATAGAGGTGCAGGTTGCTTGATTTCTTCTCGCCGGCATCGGGGATGTCTGCTGTCAGCTCAGGCGCCAGATAAACGCCGAGCTTCTTGATGATGGGTTCACATTTAGTGTCTACGATGGTAAAGCGCAGTTTCGTGGCTGTTACTGTAGGGAAGCAGATGATGCGGCGGTGACCGATGGTGGTCTGTCCGTCACCATTTTCCACAAGTGCATCCTTCAGCTGTTGCCACTGCCCGTCAACCAGTGCTTCTAACTTGAATTTCTTCACGCGCTGACCATAGCGGATATCTTCCTCCGCAAGGAAACGATTAAAGGTGGTAGGCTGACCAAAGTCGATGACTGTCTCATCCCCTTTGGTTTGTGTCTTGGCATTTTCCGCAAGGTTGGTTTTAAACACCTCGTCGATCATCTTCTTGAAGGCGATGCCACGCAGGCTGTCGTTAGGATGGATTCTGCCGTTAGGCGCTATGGGGAAGTTCAGCAGAAGCGTAGAGTTACGCCCCACCGATTTATAATAAGTGTCCATCAGCTTCGACAGACTCTTCACGTGTTCATTTTCCGTGTCGTGGTAGAACCAGCCTGGTCGTATGCTGGTGTTGGTCTCACCTGGTACCCATGAGTCGCCGTTCTCCAGTCCATAATGCAACTGTTCGTAAGGCACATCGCCCTCCTTGTTCAGCAGGCTCCAGTTCGTCTCGCCCACATTGCCCGCCTCGGTACCTACCCACCGCAGGTCACCTCGGTCGCTGCCGTCATTCCAGATAAGGCAATTGGGCTGTAGCTGCCGAATCATCTTGTAGGTTTCAGGCCATTGGTAATAAGTCGTCCGGTCGATCTTGCGCGTCTCGTTGGCACCGCCATACCAGCCATCACCTCCATTGGCTCCGTCGAACCATACCTCGAAGATCTCGCCGTAATTTGTCAGCAACTCGCGCAGTTGGTTGCGGAAATACTCGACGTAGGCAGGATGTCCGTATGCTGGGTGATTCCGATCCCAAGGCGAAAGATAGACAGCGAACTTCAGCCCCTCCTCACGGCAGGCATCAGCCAACTCGCGCACCACGTCGCCCTTGCCGTTCTTCCAAGGGGTGTTCTTGACACTGTACTCTGTGTATTTCGAAGGCCACATGCAGAACCCGCAGTGGTGCTTGGCAGTAAAGATGATGCCACGCATGCCCGCCTGTTTGCATACCCGTGCCCATTGGCGGCAGTCCAGATTGCTGGGGTTGAACAACTGCGGGTCTTCATTGCCGAATCCCCATTCCTCGTCGGTGTAGGTGTTCATGGAGTAGTGTATAAAGGCATACATCTCCATATCCTGCCACCGCAACTGATTCTCTGTGGGCACAGGGCCGCAAGGTTCCACCTGTGCTTTTGATGGTGTTGCCACTATCATGGTCAACAACGATAGAATAAGAGTTCTCATACGGGTTGAACAGGCGAATATCTTACACACATCATGGTGAGGTCGTCGTTAGGCTCGGCACCATTGCGGAAACGCTCAACCTCGCTTTTCAAATTCTCTATGATGTCTTGTGCCTTGCTGGAAGACATGGTATTGATAATACCCGCCACGGCACTGCGATATGCCTCCTTGGTCGGGTTTTTCTTGATATTGCTGATGTGCAGGTTGTAAGCACGTTCAAAGATAGGATTGACTACAGAGTCCTGCGCATTGAAGTGAGCCTGGCAACAACCTTCAAAGATGAGCAGGTTGGTATAGTCGCTCGAGGCGGTGTATTTCCGGCTGTCCAGATGCTCCAGGGCAGGCTTTACGACCTTTAGCGCATTGGGGAAATCAAGATAGCGGATGTACAAACTTGTCAGGTAACTGGCCGATTTGGCGTATGTGCCAAGGCTGGCCGTATCTGTCAGGTTCTCTGTCGCTTTCATGGATTCTTTCCAATAGAACTCTGCTGCCCGTCGCTGTAACAAGCGATAATAGGCATGGCCTTGCCAATAATAACTCTCGCCCTCGCTCATAACGTGGGCGTTCTCCAGGCTGTCGGCCAACAATACCACTCGGATATAGTCTTTCTTCTGAGAGACCTCAGTGATGATCCTGACAGCTTCGGGCGACGTTGTTCTCTGGCCGCCACTACCACAGCCCGACAGTAGCGCAGCAATTGTCAAAAGCATCAAAAGTGTAGATGCAGTGAGGATGGATGTAGGTTTAAGTATCTTCATTTTGGTTGCAAAGATACGACTTTTTTCGTAACCACCAAAGAAATCCCCTATCTTTTCGTATGATACCAGGCATAAAGTGCGTTTTGCATACGTTTGGTCATTGTTAGTAATGAATGTAAACGGGGCCCGCAGCGATTGCGAAGCCCCGTTTTTTGACTCTGGGGTCAGGCCCCGAGTTGCAAAAATCATCGATAGTAACCGATGCGGACGTAGTGGCGAGGCTGGGCGAAAGGGTTCCAGGAGATGTGCAGCCAGCCGTTGCCGGTCAGCAGCTGGTCGGAGTACTCCCACTTCTTGAAGAAGTCCACAAGCGTCTGGAACTGCACAGGGTCTTTCGGACGGATATCGGCAGCCTGGCCGATGAGGTGCTGGGAATTGCGGACACCGCCGACCTTGCGATTCACGGCCTCACAACGGAAACCCGAATTGACAATGATCGGCCCCACCATGAGACGCGCTGGCTCCAACAACTGATGACAGCCATAAGTCAGATTTGCCACGACCTGCATCGTGGGGATGTTCTCGGGGTATTTGTTCAGATTCAGGAACTCGCTCAATCGGAAGTGAGGCGATAAACGAATGCCGTCAAGCTCGTTCATGTCATTTTGATTCTCTTTCATGGTAATGTTTGTTAATAATTTTGATGTATTGATCCAGTCCGAAGATCGAGCCTGCGAGCAGGAACGACTGCGCCACATAATAGAGCAGTCCGCCAGCCACGTCGTCGATCTTGACCACCTGATACGCCACCAGCGTGATGCTGCTCACGACGAGCAACACCGCGCAGGCGTACTGAGAGATTTTGAAGCCTTTCTGGTTTTCCATGGCGTTCGTAAGTCTTTTACTTTTTTACCTTTTTACCTTTTTACA
>ONKL01000097.1 GCA_900318395.1 uncultured Prevotella sp. | reverse complement strand
ATGATCTCCTCGGCTGATAGTTCTCTGCCCTGGGCGTCCTTGGTAGGGATGTAGCCGCCCGTCTGTCGGATTTGTGGCAGCACCTCCGAGGTCACCCATCGCTTAAAGGCTTTAGCTTGCGGCAACTTCGAAGAGAGGATGAGTGAATAGAGACCTGATTCGTTGATGACCACGGCTCGGGTCTCATAGGCAGTCTCCCGAATTGGGAGGATGCCCTTGTCTTCGTGATCTACGTGTTGTTGAATGGCTTTTGAGGTGTTGCTATACCCCAGCGCCGTGGCCACATCCTTGCCCACGAACATAATTTGGTTATTAACTTGGCAAGTACGAATATTGCCGTAAATTTCACTTGTAAATATTTGAATGTTTGTTTGCATCATTTCGAGTTGATTTTTGCGAGAAGAAGGTTGGAATCTTTGCGCATTTACCCGGGAACATCCTCCTCACTTCAACTCAGGGTTGATAATTATTTCATTATCCAAGTTTCACGATCTCCGTTGCCAGCACCTCTTGGAAGGTCTGCCCCTGATATTCGTGTGTAGAGAAACGAAGGGTGGCCACAACCACATCACCTTCGTAGAACCTGCACGCCGCCAGATTACCCAGCATGGCGCACACATACTCGTTTTCGAACTTTCCACCCAGCTCGCGCAACACGATGTTGCACTTCTGGATTTGTCCGCCCTCGGCTTTCGCCGACTGTACGCTGAAGGCCTCGCCCTGGCGTACCACTCTTAGAATCTTTGTCATCATCATTTTTTAATTGTTACATTGTTACATCTTGTGTATCAATAAGTCAAATAACACCGTCGATTAATTTCGACGTTGCAAAGGTAAGAAGCATTTTTGGGGTGAGAAAGCAAAAAATCACGTCAGTCCGCCTGAGCGTCCGCGCACAAGTCATTTGTCCGTCTGAGCGTCCGCCAGCCGTCTATTTTCCTTTAAAAAAGCACTTAAAAACTGAACGACTATGTTTTTCCGCCTTAGTATTTCGTACTGGTTAATCTTGTCTGAGTCAGCAAATACCCAATTGGGATATTTACCAGATATGTTGCCTACGTACTTATACAAGGTACTCCGGCTTACCAAATCATTAAGACCCAACAGCTCCAGATAGCCGATAAACTCTGAAGGGGTGAGAAAGAATAATGATTTGGCAAACACCTCATCGTTGGCTGCCTTCATGATATAGGCATAGTCAGCAGGGGTTATGAACACATTTCTCGCTTTCAGTTCAATCACCGAACAGGCGAAACTTCGGTCTGTATTGTCTTTAATGTCCATGTTATCACCCGTGCCTATTACCTCTGCTGCTGGGCAGAGTCGAATAAAGTCCAAGATGGTCTGAAAAGCCGAATCCTTGATTCGCAGTATTATTTCCTTCAACTTCTCCTTTGTTTTGTGAGATGTGTGTGTGTACGCGCAAGGAGTGTCCTTTCGTGGCATCAGACGCCATACCATCTAATAGCAGCGACAAAGGTAGTCAAAAGAAACTGAATAAAAGTATTCCACTCAGATTATTTCGCCCCCGTCACCATAATCCCCCAGAAAACCGCCCCGCACCAGGAAACCGCCTCGCACTGGGGTCTGGCACTGACGTAAAGTCGCAAGCGACTTTCTCGTCAGGTCCTGACCCCAGCGTGAGGCAACAAGCGCAAATGGTGGCGCAGCAGTTCCTGACCCCTTTGCGCGCCCCAATATGTTAAAAAGCGTAGATATTCACCAAAATATTTGGAACTGCAACTATTTTTAGTTACATTTGCAACCAAATAGGAATAAATGAACAAGAAAGACAAACTTATTAAGCGATTCAGAAGCCTACCTCGTGACTTCACTTTTGAGGAGATGACAGCATTGTTCAAGCAATGCGGCTTCGAACTGGGCAATAAGGGAGCGACTTCAGGCTCAAGAGTCGAGTTCATCCACGAGAAAGACGGCAAAAGCTATATTATGCACAAGCCTCATCCTGCAAACATCATCAAAGGCTATGTTATGAGACAAGTGCTTTCGTATTTGACGACTAACGGTTATTTAAAAGAAAAGGAGGATTAAGGATTATGGGTTACATGAAGTATAAAGGCTACTCTGGTAGCGTGGAGTATAGTGAAGAGGATAATTGCCTCTACGGAAAGGTGATGGGAATGAGCCGCGACTGTATTACCTTCGAAGGACAAGATGTGAATGAACTGCGCAGGGATTTCGAAGGAGCCGTGGATGACTATCTCGCAAGTTGCGCTGCTCGCGGTGTTGAGCCAGCCAAGCCTTACAGCGGAACCTTTAATGTACGAGTCTCACCCGAGATTCATAGTGCTATTGCCATGCTTGCCCAAAAGGCAGGTATGTCAATCAATGCTTTTATTCGCCAAGTCCTCGCCAAAGAAGTAGACTTGGCATATTAATCGGAGGGATCAAAAGAGCGCGAGTATCTAAGACCGCAGGTCAAAGACGAAAAGAAACGGAAGCCGCTGACGAGGGCACTGACTTCCGTTTCTTTATTCTCATCTTTGGGGAACAGATCAATGACCTGTCCCCGTGATTCAACGGTTAAAAAGCGAGGCAGGCACGAACCCTGATGGTGACGGCGTCCTTACCGCTGCCGCTGTTGGCCCAATAGCCGTCGTTGGAGCCGAAGCCCCACGCGCTGGAGGCACCGTCCTCCGTAGACGACCAGTAGCTGACGTTCGCCACCAAGCCCAAATTACTAAGACCTAGACCTGTAGAACCAATCATCTTATCCCACTGACCGGCACTCGGCAAGAACCAGGCGCTTGTACCTGTGGGATGAGTGCCGCTGTTGTAGCCTCTGGCTGCACTGGCAGCATCGTGAGTATGACCTGTATGATTTACAAGCGCATCAGTATTGTCTATACCAGCCAGATCATTGAACTTTGTATCACTATCATATTGAGTTCCTAAACAAGTAGCGCTTGTTTGAGAACACCAAGTCTTTTTGTCGGATACATCCTCCAGAGCCAAGGCGAGGCCGTTTTTGAAAGCGGTATTCGCGGTGCTGGTTTCAGCATCATTACCCACATAGGCTATCATGGCCACGGCAGTTACTCCAATTGGCAGATAACCTTTAGTCTGCTCGTAGGCCTTTCCATCGCTACCGACAAGCCAACCCAAATGACTGCCAGTAACGGATGCTAATGTCAAGGACTGTGCAGGTTTCACGTTATACACCTTGCCTTCGAGCGATGCAACGTCTCTTAATCTGAGTACCTTAGAATCGTCGCTATTAAACTTCACAAAGGCATTGGTGAGCGTGGTGCCTTTGGCTACAGGCAGCACGAACTTGGCCTTTATGACGCCACCATCATTTGTGGCTGTGACGTTACCCCTGCAGATGAGATGACTGTTGTTATTGACTGCAGTGGTGAGATTGTCACCTGCGTTGATGCCAGTGCCGGCATCGAAAGAAATCTCGAAGTTCAGAAAGGCGGTCTGCTGGGTGAGCGAGAACGACTTCGAGCTGTAGGTTGATGTACCCGTCAGGTTGCTGAACTTCTGCACGGCTGAAGCCACATCAGCACAGTAGACTGTAGTAGGATAGTTCACAGTTACTTCCCCTGCGTCATTAACAGAAACCTGGCAGCCCGCGCTGGTGCCAACAGTCTGCTGTGCGCTGACGAGGGTGGCGGTCAGCGAAAGGTCGCTGGCAGGTGAGCCTGAGCCTGAATAGGTCAGGTCACCCGAGAAGGTGGCACTGACAGTGCCGGGGCCTGTTGTCGACCCATTACCTGCCTGTATGTTGAGCACGCCCTTGATATTTGTACCCGTCACATATAGTTTATCACCATCGGCGAAATAAAGCGTCTTATTGTCGCTCTGGACAGTGGCGCGGGTAGAGGCGCCGCCATTAACTGTTACGGTGTAGGGAATGGTTCTTGCCACGTTTTGCTGAGCGGCCGATTCGATCGTGTTGTCATCGTTTGAACAGGCGGTCATCATGAGGGCAGCCATCATCGACAGCGCAGCCCCAAGAAAGCTATATTTCTTCATTGTCGTTTCTGTTTTTAAGGGTTCATTACTACAGGTCATACGGATCACCCATTGGGTTGAGGTTTCCATCACCACTACTACCTACCAGCAACTGCGGTTGCCGTTTCAACATGAAGACCTGCATCGAGGGCTTCTCATACTCTTTTTTCTTTGTTGTCATTTGCTATAGTCTATTTTGATTAATTATCCATCCGAAAATGTCGTTAAGTACATTTCGGATGCAAATTTAAATAAAATTTCTGAGATTATAAGCCAGTTGAGATAAAAACTGAAACAAATTGCCCCGAAAAGTTAGAAATCAAGGCCTCCATACGCTCAATCCTGTATGTGGCCTTGACGTGCACAAAGATAGTGTATTTCTTTGTATTCTGTGCGAAACGGGCGAGATTATTGAGAAAGTTTTCGGAGTTTTAACACATCAGTTGCGTGAAATGCGCTGGATGATGCAGTCGCATGGTGTGAGTGAGGTGACGATGGAGAGTACGGCTGTTTACTGGATACCAGTTTGGCGCGTGCTTGAGCCGCATTTCCATCTGAAGCTCGTCAATCCCTATTTCATCAAGCAATTGCCTGGCCGCAAGAGCGATGTGAAAGATGCCCAGTGGATAGCGGAGTGTACGCTGAAGGATCTGGTGCGGGGCAGCTTCGTGCCACCGGAGCGTATACAGCAACTGCGGCAG
>ONKL01000112.1 GCA_900318395.1 uncultured Prevotella sp. | reverse complement strand
GACCAGAACGTGGTGCTCTTTGATGACACCATCGCACAGAATATCCGCATGTGGGACCCCAGCATCGAGGATTTCACGCTGATGATGGCCTGCAACGATGCAGAGATACGTGCTGACATCGTGAGTCGTCCAGAAGGCTTTGATACGAAGATTGTCAAGGGTGGACAGAATTTCAGCGGCGGTCAGCGACAGCGCTTTGAAATAGCTACTGCACTGGCCAGAGAGCCGATCGTGCTCATCATGGATGAGGCTACGAGTGCATTAGACCCGAAGACCGAGGATGAGGTCATGAAGCGCATCCGGCGCATGGGACCGACGCAGGTGATCGTGGCACACCGACTGAGTACCATCCGTGACTGCGACGAGATTATCGTCATGGACCAGGGTAAGATCCTACAACGCGGACGACATGAGGAACTCATTGCGCAGGAAGGATTCTATCAGAAACTGATGAAGAGCGAATAACCATGGAAATCTATATTAATCAGATTAATAAGCGCAGGGCAGCTGAGCAAGCAGCAATGGCCGAGGTGAACGAGAAGACCCATCAGCGTCTGGGACTTCAGGGAGGCAGGCGCGTGGTGCCTCAGAACGACCAAAGTGCGTTGCGACAGGTGCTTGAGGCACTCGGCATCACAGACTACCAGCTGGATTATGATGATGTGTTATCGGTTGAGGAACAACTGACAGGCATCCTTCGTCCGCGTGGTATCATGATGCGCGATATTCATCTGACTGGAGAATGGTGGCGTGAGTGTGTCGGGCCACTGTTGGGCTATACCAAGGACGGAAGACTGGTGGCGCTGACCCCGACGAAGACCGGGCTGGGCTACCAATACCGCAAAGAGGACGGTATAGTCAGGCAGGTGGGTAAACGCGAGATGACTGAAGAGCTGGAACCGACGGCCATCACTTTCACCAAAGCCTTGCCGCTAAGAGCGCTGAAGATGAAGGACCTTGTCAGGTTCACGTGGCGTGTGGTGTCAGGGCCTAATGCCGTGCTGCTTACGGTGTGTGCCCTTGTAGTGGTGCTGCTTGGCATGTTTACCCCGATGGCCAACAAACTGATCTTCGACACGGTTATCCCTACCGGCGACTCCTCCGATCTGTTGCCTATTACCGGGCTTCTTATCGGTATTACCATAGGCTCTCTATTGCTTACGCTGACAAGAAATCTCTATATCATCCGTTTGCAGCACATCATAGAGCTGCACGTGCAGAATGCCGTTGTGGCCCGCACGTTCCTCTTGAGCCCCACTTTCTTCAGCCATCATTCCAGTGGTGAACTGACGGCAAAGATACAGAATATAACGACAGTGGCCTCGCTCTGCAATGAGAGCATCGTCGGAGCGTTGCTCTCAGCCGTGCTCAGTATCATCTATCTGGTGCAGGTCTATATTTATGGTGGTGCATTGCTCTGGCCTGCGCTCGGTATCATTGCCCTGCAGGTGCTCGTCATCTTTTTGTACTATCTTCGCATTGTCGGGGTTCAGAAGAAATATACTGAGGAAATGGCGAAGCTGAGCGGTCTGGAATACAATCTCTTTGCGGGTATCCACAAACTGAAACTTACTGGTAGTGAGAACCGTGCATTTATCCGTTGGCTCGACAACTATAGCAAAGCTACCTATCTGGTCTATAATCCAGATTTCGCCCGTCTGCTTTGTCCTGCACTCACTGCCTTACTGGGGCTTGGCGGCACGATGCTCCTCTTCTGGAGCACATTGTCGAACGGGGTTTCCTCTTCCGACTATATTGCCTTCAGTTCTGCTTTTGGCATGATAACCGCCTCGATAACCCAGCTGAACACTGTGGTACCGAGTCTGGCACAGATTAAACCGCTGTTGGAGAGCGTAAGGCCTATCTTGGAAGCCGTACCTGAAATGGAAGAGAAAGCACCGCAGGTTAATGCACTCTTTGGAAGTATCGAACTGAGTGGTGTGTCGTTCCGCTATCAGGAAGACGGGCCAATGGTTATCGACGACCTGTCGCTGAAGATTAAGCCGGGCGAATATGTGGGCATTGTGGGTAAGTCGGGCTGCGGCAAATCAACGTTGATGCGCCTGATGCTTGGATTCGAACAACCGCTGACTGGTGGTATCTCCTACGACAACTATGACTTGGCGAAGGTGGATAAGGCTTCGCTGCGCAGGAAGATCGGCTGTTGTCTGCAGAGCGGCAGCTTGTTTACGGGCGACCTGTTCCACAACATCACCATCACCGCTCCGTGGGCCACCCATGACGATGCGTGGGAGGCCCTGCGCATGGCTTGTCTTGAAGAAGATGTCAGAAAGATGCCGATGGGGCTTCACACCATCGTCACAGAAGGTGGCGGTGGCTTCAGTGGCGGACAGAAGCAGCGCATCCTCATCGCTCGTGCCCTCATCTCGAAGCCTAACATCATCTTTTTCGACGAGGCGACATCGGCACTCGACAATATCTCGCAGAAGGCCGTCAGCGACAACCTCGACAAACTGAAGTGTACCCGCGTGGTGATAGCCCACCGGCTATCGACCATCCGCCACTGCGACCGGATCATCGTGATTGACAAAGGCAAGATTGCCGAGGAGGGCACCTTCGAGGAGCTGATGGAGAACAAAGGACTATTCTACGAAATGGCACAGAGACAGCTGTGATGATAATGTAAAAATGTAAAAATTAGATAATGCTATATATGAGAAAGATGATCATGATCATAGCTGCTGTTGCAATGCTGACGGCCTGTGGCAGCGGACAGACGGGCAGACCGTGGGTAAGGTGGTGGCAGAGCGTTATGCCGACCTGGCATTTGAGACGGCACTGCCCATCGAACAGGTGCTCGTCAGGAACGGTCAGAAAGTTCGTAAGGGACAGGTATTGGCTACGCTCGACCAGTTTAAGCTCCGTAATGACATGACCCAGAAGGAGCGGGCCGTAGAACAGGCGCAGCTCCGGATCGAACAGGCTCACCTGCAGATGCAGGATGTGATCATCGCCCATGGCTACGATCCCGATAAGGCCGCTCAGATTCCATCGAACGTGACTCGCAACTCAGATTTGAAGTCGGGTTATACCTTGTCGAAGAGTCAGCTGGCCACCGCTAAGGTCCAGTTAGAGGCAGCCCGTCATGACTTGCAGAGTGGGGTACTGACAGCTCCCTTCGACGGGGTGGTGGCAAACCTGTCGGTACAGGCCCACCAGCTCGCTGTGGCAGGTAAGACCGTCTGCCGTGTGATTGCCACGGGCGACATGCTGGTGGAGTTCCGAGTGATGGAGGCCGACCTCCAGAAATATAAGGTTGGCACAAGGGTTCACATCATTCCCGTAGCCGACAAGTCGCAACAATATGAGGCCACCGTCAGTGAGATCAATCCTATCGTCGATCAGCAGGGTGCCGTCAGCCTCCGTGCCCGTCTGGCCAAGACCGCCGAACTCTTCGATGGCATGAACGTAGAAGTCGTCTTAATGTCTGAAAAATGAAGTTTATGAAAAAGAGTCTGCTGATATTTCTTGTATGTCACCTCTCACTTCTCACTGCTTCTGCCCAGCAGAAGGTGGTGCTCGACCTCGACCGGACGGTGAGGCTCGCCACCGACAGCTCACTCTCCGTACAGAAATACCAGAATGTTTTTTATGCCTCACAGCATCGCTATCTCTCATGGATGGCCTCTCGCAAGCCGCAGCTCTTACTCGAATCGACCCCTGTGAAGTATGAGCGCTACATGACCCAGCGCTATCTCTCTTATGAGGATATCGATGAGTATCGCCAACAGCGGTTGTTATATTCGCAGGCCGGTATCAATGCCACCCAGACGATG
>ONKL01000038.1 GCA_900318395.1 uncultured Prevotella sp. | reverse complement strand
TTCTTTTACCAATAACTAAAAACCTAAAACTATAAATATTACTACTAACCTAAAACAATCTATTAACCTTTTGACGATGCAAAGGTACGACGATTTTTTGTTTTTTGCAAGACTTTATGGGTAATAAGTGTATAAAATCCCATCATTCTTGACTTAAATCAAGCGATTGTGTGCGCAAACACATAAAATACTGCTTTAAAATACCATTTTCTTTGGTATTTTACGCACTTATTCGTACCTTTGCAATATCAATCGGAAAGATGACATGAAAATACTGATAGTGAATACGAGCGAACGGACGGGTGGAGCTGCTGTGGCTGCTAACCGTTTGATGAAAGCATTGAACAATTATGGAGTTAAGGCGAAGATGCTGGTGCGCGATAAGGAGACTGATGCGCTGACGGTGTCTGAGCTTCCCTCATCACCTCATCAGCGATGGAACTTTCTTTGGGAGCGGCTCTGCATCTTTCTGAGAATGCATTCTCGTAAGCATCTTTTCGAAGTCGACATCGCCAACGCGGGGTCTGACATCACCCGTCTGCGTGAGTTTCAGGAGGCAGACATCATCCATCTGCACTGGATCAATCAGGGTATGCTCTCGCTGAGTGGTATAAGGAAGATCTTGCGAAGTGGAAAGCCGGTGGTATGGACCATGCATGACATCTGGCCTGCAACAGCGATTTGCCATGTGACGTTGGATTGCCGTAACTTTACAACAAAGTGCCGGAATTGCAGGCTGTTGCCTGGTAAGGGCTCGGCACACGATCTCTCTGCCTCTGTCTGGCAAAAGAAGCAGCGGATGCTGGAAGGTGAGAACATCTATTTTGTCGCTTGTAGCCGATGGCTGGAGTCGGAGGCGAAGAAGAGTGCTCTGTTGGAGGGGCAGAAGATTACCAGCATTCCCAACCCGATAGACACGCATATATATAAAAGAGGTGTAAAGGAGGAAGCGAGGAAGCGCTTGGGACTCCCTCTCGACAAACAGCTGATCCTGTTTGCTTCACAGCGCGTGACTATGGTCAACAAGGGCATGCAGTATCTCATTGAGGCATGTAGGTTGTTGACAGATATAAAACCTGGTGTCGTGATTCTGGGTGGCCATGCCGAAGAACTGACGGCACAGTTGCCGCTTGAGGCCTATCCTCTGGGCTATGTCAATGACGAGAAGCGGATTGTCGATGTCTATCAGGCAGTAGATGTCTTCGTATTGCCTTCGCTCTCTGAGAATCTGCCCAATACTATCATGGAGGCGATGGCCTGCGGAGTGCCTTGTGTGGGATTCAAGGTGGGGGGCATCCCGGAGGAAATCGACCATCAACGTAACGGCTATGTGGCTGCTTATCGAGATGCAGAGGATTTGGCACGAGGTATCCGTTGGATTCTGACAGAGGCCGATGCTGAGGCACTGAGTCGCCAGGCTGTTGAGAAAGTCGTCCGTCATTACTCGCAGCAGAGTGTGGCGATGAAGTATCTCGAAGTATACCAACAGGCGATGGCCTTCAAACATTATAAGCTATGATCCGGATTACCTATGTGACGGTGACTTATAATGCTGCCGGTGTGTTGCAGCGAACGCTCGACAGTGTGTTGCAGCAGGATTATCCTGAGATAGTGCATCTGATTATCGATGGGGCTTCTACTGATGACACACTGCGGCTGGTCGAAACCTATATAGAGCGTTCGAATGCAGCAGAGAACGGACATCGCATCCAGATGATGTCCGAGCCCGATAAGGGCATCTATGATGCCATGAACAAGGGGCTGCGCAGTCTTGATGGCGACTATGTGTGTTTCTTGAATGCGGGCGATTTCCTGCCAGCTTCGGATACGGTCAGTCGTATTGTCGCAGCTGTTGACGATGCGCAGCTGCCGGCCGTGCTCTATGGTGATACTGATATTGTTGACGGTGAAGGGCACTTTCTGCACCACCGTCGTCTCGCTCCACCAGAGAATCTGTCGTGGAAATCATTCCGTCAGGGTATGCTGGTGTGCCATCAGGCTTTCTATGCGCGTACCGATTTTGCCATTGCCACACCTTACGATACCCATTATCGCTATTCTGCTGATGTAGACTGGTGCATTCGTGTCATGAAAGCGGCTGCCAAGGAGAATATCCCCCTACAGAATCTGAAGATGGTGGTGGCCAACTATACTGAAGAAGGACAGACAACGCTCCACCACCGTGAGTCGCTTTGGGAGCGTTATCGGGTGATGGAGCGTCATTATGGTCGACTTCAGACGTTCTTGCTACACTGCTGGTTCGTCGTCCGTTCTCTTGTGAAATAAATAATCCCCGTCAGTTGGCGGGGATTAACGATTATCTGATAATTACTTTCTTATTATTAATAATGTATACGCCCTTGTCGAGTCCGCCGAGTGCTTCGCTGGCATTCTTGGCTGTGCGTAGTAGCCTGCCATCGAGGGTGTATACCTTGACATCGCTGTAGGCTTCAGCCTTGGCAGCCTTGATGGCTGTAACTGAGACGACAGCCTGCAGTCCGTCCTGATTGTAGTAGCCGCCATTGATAAAGGCAAGGTCGGCAGTCTGGTTCGTGCCGTCGTTGAAGATGATGCCCTCGTTGGTGCTGCTTTGACTCTTGCGGTCGCTTGCTTTGTAGGTCCACTTCCATACGGAGTTGCCCTTGCTGTCTTCGCCAAGTTTCTCGCAGTTCACACCTGGCCATTGGTTGGTGGTGTAGTTATACTGCTTGTCCCAGCGCCAGCACTTGATTTGTGCTCCCCAGTTCTTGGGTGCCACGAAGAAAGCGCAGGTCTCGCCCTCACTGACGGTGCAGAACGAGGGCACTTCCGCTGATGTGTTGTCCTCTGGACTCTCGTCTGCTTCGGTGATGGCCTTCATGGCTGTCTGGTCTACATCCTTGCTGGCATATACTTGGAAGTTCTTGCCTTCGATGGCCAGTGTCCACATATCCACGGGATTGTTGAAAGAGAGATCGCCAACAGGTCCCAGATGAAGTCGCAACTTCCCATTCGAACCTTGTACGACGAGCAGGAATCCACCTCCGATGGTTTCAGCTGTGAGAATCTCACTCTCGTTGGTGATACCAGCTGCCTTACGCAAGGCGATGAGACGCTTTAGGGTACCCTTGTTCGACTGCCAGTGCTTCAGAAAGAGACAAGGTGTGCCTGGCATCGCGAGGATATAGGCATTGGCGGCACAGACATTTGTCCTGAGCTTATCGTTTTCACGATAGGTGTCGTGATTGTCCACGAAGGTCACGCTGTAACGCTTGTAGGCGTTATCGTTGCTGAGCATGCTCTTTGCTAAGGCACTCCAGTTGCCGCCTCCGAAGGCTGAATTGATGTAGTACTTCATGGGGAAGTCGAAGGCAGCACTCTGTATCTTGCCATCGACCTTTGTTCCGTCGATCCATTTCGTTACCACACTCTTGTTACCGTCCCAGCATTCGCCGACGCTATAGGTAGGATTGACTTCCGTATTGTATTTGCCTGTATATTTGGCATCATACCCTTTCACCATATCGTAGCGGAAGCCCACGTAGCCCAGTTCCTTCAGCAGGAACTCGAGGTAGGTCTTTACGTTCTTCTGTACAGTCTCGTTGGTATGGTCCAGATCGCGATAGCCGTCGAAGTTATCACCTGTATCCTTGGCACCAGTGGTCTTGTAGCCGTTTTTGTTACACTCGTCATCACTTGTGATACCTGAGAACTTCTCATTATCCCATGCAATGCTGTAAGCGCCGTTGGTCTCATCGGGGAAGTCTACCCACGTCGTCAGTCCGTTCTTGTGGTTGATGACCACGTCCTCGATAATGCCAGTACCCTTGTCCTTGAAGGCCTTGATCATCTTCTTCAGTTCTGCCTCTGTACCCCAGCAACTGTTGTGATCAAGCCAGAAGCAGGGATCGTAGCCCATCGTCTGTCGTTTCGTGTGGTAATATTCAGAAGTCTTGCCGCTTTGGGGAATCCAGATGAGGTCGAAGTACTGTGACATGTCATCGGCCTGTTTCTCGAGCACGGTCCACTTTGAGTCGGCATAGCCGTCCCAGTAGAATCCTTGTAGCATCACGCCGCCATAGTTCTGCGGCCATCCCTGTGCCATTGTGACAATGGCTGTCAACAGGGTTAGTAGGGTCATAGTCAGTTTCTTCATATCAGTATAATAATAAAAGTCCGGCGATACCCGCATAGCAGATCATGCGGATGGGATTGATTTTCAGGTAGCCAGTGCCGAAGGCTGTGGCAGCGAGAAGAGCGCAACTGATGTAGAACTGCCAGGGATTTTCCGATGGGGTTGAGAAGTTCTCCTTGTTGCAGAGTAGCAATGTGGCAGCTGCGAGCAGTCCCACAACGGCAGGGCGCAGTCCCTTGAATACCGACTGCACCAGTGGGGTATTCATATATTTCATGAACATCTTGCTGATAAGTATCATCAGGATGAGTGAAGGTAGCACGAGGGCGAAGGTGGCAGTGGCACTGCCTAGTACGGCCATCATGCTTCCATAACCTGCATTGTGGATGGCTGTATAGCCGCAATAGGTGGCCGAGTTGATGCCAATAGGTCCTGGTGTCATCTGCGAGATGGCCACGATGTCAGTAAATTCAGCGGTCGACAGCCAGTGATGGGATTCTACTGTCTCATGTTGTATCAGTGAGAGCATACCGTAGCCGCCACCGAATCCGAAGAGTCCGATCTCGAAGAACGTGATGAATAGCGACAGGAATATCATGGCTCTTTCACTTTTTGTTGGTTACGACTGTCGTTCTCTTGAACGATCTTTCCATAGGCATAGCCAGCGATGGCGGCTATGATGATGACGTAGATAGGTGAGAATCCGTATTTCCAGATAGCAAGGGCTGCGACGATGGGGATCCAGAAGGTGTACCAGTTCAGTTTCGCACGCTGTGCCAGACGAAACGTAGGTACGGCAATCAGTGCTACGACGGCAGGACGGATGCCTCGGAAGATGGCAGCCACCACCTTATTGTCCTCAAACTGCTTGAAGAAGATGGCGATGGCCAGAATGATCATGAAAGAGGGGAGAGCCGTTCCAAGAGTAGTGGCAATGGCACCACGCACCTTTTTCAGCTTATAGCCGATGAAGATGGCAATGTTGATGGCAAACACACCAGGACAGCTTTGGGCGATGGCTATCAGGTCGAGCATCTCGTCCTTTTCTACCCATTTGTGCTTGTTCACCACCTCTTCCTCTATCAAGGGTATCATGGCATATCCACCACCCAGGGTGAATATGCCAATCTTAAAGAAGGTCTTAAATGATTCCCAGTAGAGATTCATCAGTCTCAGTCTTTTTAGAATAACCTAGGACTCCCTAGGATAACCTAGATTCTCTTCTCGATCCACTTGCGTGCGTTGACGAAGGCCTCAATCCATGGGGTGACCTCGTCATTGCGACGATCTGCTGGATACCAGGCGTTTTGCCAAGGGAAGATGGCACGCTCCAGATGAGGCATCATGCAGAGATGACGACCATCCTCAGAGCAGATACCTGCTACATGATAGTCAGAGCCGTTAGGATTAGCAGGATAGCCCGCATAGTTGTATTTTGCGATGACATTGTATGCGCTCTCGGCCTCAGGCAGTGAGAACTTACCTTCTCCGTGAGCTACCCACAGACCGAGTTTGTTACCGCTCAGGCTTCCAAACATCACAGAATTGTTCTGTGGAATATTCAGAGAGATGAACTCACTCTCGAACTTATGTGAGTCGTTATGCAGCATCTTAGCACCTTTGGCACCTGTGAGACCAAGTTCAACCATCAGCTGACAACCGTTGCAGATACCCAGCGACAGGGTGTCCTTGCGGGCATAGAACTTATCGAGAGCCTCCTTGGCCTTGGGATTGAAGAGGAAAGCACCAGCCCAGCCCTTAGCCGAACCAAGTACGTCGGAGTTAGAGAAACCACCACAGAAGACAATCATATTGATGTCCTCGAGTGTCTCGCGACCGCTGATCAGGTCGGTCATCATCACGTCCTTCACATCGAAACCGGCAAGGTAGAGACTATAAGCCATCTCGCGCTCACCGTTGGTACCCTTCTCACGGATGATCGCAGCTTTTACACCAGTCTTCTCGCGACGATCGGCAGAAATACCATACTGAGCCAGCTTACCTGTGAAGTCTTTATTAAACTGCATCTCGATGGGCTGTTTCTTATAGTTCTCGAAGCGCTCCTTAGCCTTGCCATTGAAGCTCTGCTTGCGATCGAGCAGGTAAGAGGTCTTGTACCAGGTGTCGCGCAGAGTGTCGATGTCGAAGGTCAGGTTCTTATCGTCAGCCTTTACCACGATGCTTCGGCTGTCTTCTACAGGATAACCGATCTTGGCAAAGCCTACGCCCTGCTCCTCCATGAAGTCCTTGAACTCCTGCTTGTGCTCGTCGCTTACCTCTATAACCACACCTGGGTTCTCAGCGAAGAGTGCCTTCACGATGTCACCCTCCTTGCAGATGTCGTGCAAGTTGATATGCATACCGCCCTTGGTATTAGCGAAGCACATCTCGAGCAGTGTGGTGATAAGACCACCAGCAGAGATATCGTGACCTGCCATAATCCAACCCTTCTCAATCATCTGCTGAACAGCCATGAAGGCATCAGCAAAGTACTCGGCATTCTTTACAGTAGGCACATCGTCGCCCACCTTGCCTAAGCTTTGGGCAAAGGCAGAACCACCCAGGCGCTGCTCATCGAAAGAGAAGTCGATATGATAGAGCGAGGCGTTCTTATCGTTCACCAAGACGGGGCTTACCACCTTCTTGATGTCGCTAACCTCACCACCGGCACTTACGATGACTGTTCCTGGAGAGATAATCTTCTCGCCGTTAGGATATTGCTGAGAGAGTGACAGTGAGTCCTTACCTGTTGGTACATTGATGTGCAGGTCACAACAGAAATCTGAGAGGGCCTTTACACCGGCATACAGACGGGCATCCTCACCCTCCTGAGAACGACAAGGCCACATCCAGTTGGCTGAGAGACTCAGTGAATCCATACCTTCAGCCAATGGTGCCCAAACGATGTTGGTAAGCGCCTCGGCCACAGACAGTACACTACCAGCAGCAGGATTAGCCAAACCTGCCTGAGGCGCATGTCCTAAGGCGGTGGCGATACCCTTCACACCACGATAGTCGAGGGCTACAACACCACAGTCGCTCAAAGGCAGCTGGATCTCACCCTGACACTGCTGACGGGCAATCTTTCCTGTTACGGAACGGTCAACCTTATTAGTCAGCCAGTCCTTACATGCCACAGCTTCCAACTGGAGCACGCGGTCAAGGTATTCATTGATCTTATCCTGACTATAGGTCACGTCCTCGTAGTGACGCTCTACAGTATTATCTTTCATGATGGTCTTGGGCGAGTGACCGAACATCTGGGCCACATCCAGATCGAAAGGCTTCACGCCGTCGCCCTGTTTGAACGAGAAGTGGGCATCGCCAGTGGTCTCTCCGACTACATACAGCGGGGCACGCTCACGCTCGGCAATCTTACGTACATGTTCGATATGCTTCTCGTCGATGAGCAAGCCCATACGCTCCTGACTCTCGTTGGCGATGATTTCCTTCGAAGAAAGAGTCTTGTCACCAATAGGCAACTTGGTCATGTCAATCTCGCCACCGCACTCCTCAACGAGCTCTGACAAGCAATTCAAGTGGCCAGCAGAACCATGGTCGTGGATAGAAACCACGGGGTTCACATCCTCTTCGCACAGAGCACGAACCAGGTTGTAAGCACGCTTCTGCATCTCTGGATTAGCTCGCTGAACGGCGTTCAACTCGATGCCATTGCTATAGCGACCAGTATCAACCGATGATACAGAACCACCACCAAGACCGATGCGGTAGTTATCACCACCAACGACGACCACCTTGTTACCCTTCTGAGGCTCCTTCTTCAGACAGTCGCGCTTGGTGCCGTAACCTACACCACCTGCCAGCATAATCACCTTATCGTAAGCATACTTCTCCTTACCCTCCTGGTGCTCGAAAGTCAGCACAGAACCACAAATGAGTGGCTGGCCGAACTTGTTGCCGAAGTCTGAGGCACCATTTGAAGCTTTGGTCAGAATCTGCTGTGGTGTCTGATACAGCCACTGGCGAACAGGCAGGATATCCTCCCAGTCACGGGCTGCGCCCTCATCATCGTGCAGACGGGGATAGGCTGTCATATAAACGGCAGTACCAGCGATAGGCCATGAACCGACACCACCACCCATACGGTCGCGGATCTCACCGCCTGTACCCGTAGCGGCACCGTTGAATGGCTCTACGGTAGTGGGGAAGTTGTGTGTCTCAGCCTTCAGCGAGATCACGCTCTCGATATCTTTTATCTGAAAATAGTCGCTGGTGCTCTGATCCTTTGGTGCAAACTGCTCTACAACAGGTCCCTGTGCAAAAGCCACATTGTCTTTGTATGCCGAGAGAATCTTGTTAGGATTCTCCTGTGTGGTCTTCTTGATCATAGCGAAGAGCGAGCTCTCCATCTCCTTGCCGTCGATGATGAACGTACCTCCGAAGATCTTATGACGACAGTGCTCTGAGTTAATCTGTGCAAAACCGAAGATCTCTGAGTCGGTCAGGGGGCGACCGTTCTGTTTCTCCAAACCGTGCAGATACTCGATCTCTTCGGGTGAGAGGGCCAGACCTTCCTGCTCGTTATATTCTTCTAGATTATCCACATACTTGATAGGCTCTGGCTGGATGTTGATGGTAAAGATATCCTGGTTCAAGCCATCATACATACGCTGCAACATCTCATCGTGCTCAGCATCCTTGCTGGCAGCAGGGAAATATTCCTCTATTCGGCTAATGCCCTTGATACCCATGTTCTGAGTAATCTCGACGGCATTGGTCGACCATGGAGTCACCATTTCGCGTCGCGGACCAATGTAGTAGCCATCCAGATGCTCTGCATTCAACAGTGATGCCTCGCCGTACAGCCAGTTTAATTCCTTGATTTCTTGTTCACTGAGTGTGTGATCAACCTCTGTGGCTATCACAGTTTTTTGTGGGGTCTGAAAGAAGTGTATCATACCTTATTAATTATTTATTCTGATTTTGCGCGCAAAGGTAGTCAAAAATCCGCATATTACAAAATTCTTTTTGCAAAAAGGCGTGAACTTACAAAAATTATCCTTAACTTTGCAGCCAGCAAGAATATATCAGTCATGACAAGCCAAATTTCATTAGACCCTCATGGAGAGATGCTCATGCAGCAGTATAAGGAGCGCAGGCATATCTTTGAACGTATGGATAAGCTCGTTTTCGACAAGCTGCGCTGGACATTTCAGGAGAACGGCTTATACATCAACTCTATCGAGCATCGCATCAAGACGGAAAAGTCACTACGTGGAAAACTTGAGCTGAAAGGTGCCAAATATAAGACGCTCGACGATATCACCGATATACTCGGAGTGCGCATCATCACCTTCTATACCGATGATGTCGACAAGGTGGCTGCTATCGTGAAGCATGTCTTCGATGTCGATTGGCGTGAATCGGTAGATAAGCGCAAACTCCACCAGCTTGATAGCTTCGGCTATAACTCCCTCCATTATATCTGCCGTATACCTAAGAGTCTTATCTCTGACTATCAGATGCCCGAGCTCAATGAGTACCGCTTTGAAATCCAGATGCGTACCGCCCTCCAGCATGTGTGGTCTACCATCGAGCACGACACGGGTTATAAAGGTGATGTCCGTATTCCCAAGGAGTATCGTCGCCAGTTCAGCCGTCTGGCTGGCATGCTCGAACTTGTCGACGATGAGTTCAGTCGCCTGCGCACCACGCTTACCGACTATCGCCGCCGCATACAGTCGCTGGTCGCCTCGGGTAAGCTCGACGAAGTGCCTCTCGATGAAGCCTCTTTCCGTAGTTTCATCTCTATGAAGCCATTCGATCAGCTTAATCAGCGTATCGCAGCTACTAATCAGGCAGAAATCTACCCTGTATCTCAGATGCCTTTCCTGCCTGTGCTTGAGTATTTCCATTTTGATACGCTCGGCGAAGTACAGCGCTTCATCGAAACCTATAGCGATGCGGCCTTTCAACTGGCTCTCTCTCAGTTGGCTCTTACCGACCTTGATATCCTTTCTGAAAACGTGGGATTACTGAACCTCTGCATTGTTTATGCTTTGAAGATGGGGCTTGGTCGTGATGGAGTCCTGTTTATCTTGAACGTCCTTAATGGCGAAGACTCCTCTAACGAGATGATGGCTGATATGTTTATCGAACAGGCAAGCAATCTATCGTTCATGCAGTCATAGGGTTAGTCAGCAAATAGACGGTCAAAATAATCCCTCCAATCAGTGATGAACGGAGGGATTAACTGTATTTAGCGTTTCTTGCTCTTGACAACTTTGGGCTTGGCTTTCTCGATGTACGGATCTTGTTTCATCAGAACGAAGGCTGCGGCGAGAATCTTATTCTTCAGATTATCGGGGAAGTTAGAATTCGCATTGAGGAATTTCTCCACTTCCTGCTTGGCCTCGTTGCTCTTGTGATGACAGAGCACAGCCTTTACCCACTTCTCGGGGAAGAAGATGTCGCTGGTCTCCTGGATATATTCCAGTGACTTGAGACTGGGTGCGATAAGGTTGTTGTTCTGGGGCTCATAGATATCGGCGCTCAGCAAATCGATGGCGCGAATGGCCCAAGGCTCATGCTTACGGTTCTCTGGCTTCAACAGTTCGTTGAACAGCTTGGTGCGTGCCTCGGCAGAGGGGTCACAAGCACGGCTGATAAAGTCGAATTCCTCCCGGAGCTCATTGTTAGTGAGCCTTCCACGCTGGGTAGCGAAGATATCCTGGCGCTGATCAGGGCGCGTCATTGCGAGGCGATAAGCCATATCCATATAATCATGCTCGTTGAAGGCTGGATCGTTATGGAGTTTCCAGAGGGTGTAGATATTGTCGAGTACCTCTGGCGAAACGGCGTTGTTGGCCAGTTTGCGGATGATATACTGACTGCACTCCTTTGAGCGGTTCTCACCAAGCAGGTCGAGCATACAGAGTTCGAGGGTCTTACGCTGGGCGAGAGTCATGTCGAAGGCGATCTTGTGCATGTGATCTACAGCCGTCGACATGATGAGCGGGTTCTTCTCGCGCATCATCATACGGTAGAGCTCTCCAAAGTGTGAGGGAGCGATTCTGCCCATCAGGTAATTATCGTGGATGGTGAGCAGCAGTGCGTAGCGTGCCAGATCATCACGGGTGGTAAGCAGACGCATGGGCAGCTTCTTCGAGAACTCTTCGTCGAGCGTGAAGCGGCCATAGCCCTGACCATCGTAGTTGGGAAGGATATAGTCGGGCTTGAAAGCCACGGTGTAGGTCTTCTGCGGCTGATCCATCTCTACGTCGAGCACACGGCTGCGGCCCAGTTCATAGATAAGCTGCACCTTGAACTTCTGGCGCCATACGAGACCACGTCCATAGGGATCGGTCTGGGTGATGGTCACCTTGCCGTCTCGGTAAGTTGTGTGGATGTGAGGCATGCCCTTCTGCTTGACCCAGACATCGCTGAACTGACGGATGCCGATAGCGGGGGCTTCCTTGTCGAGGGTGGCGATGAGATCGTCCCATGAGGCGTTGCTATAAGCGTGGTCAGCGAGATACTTCTGCAGGCCGCGCTGCATGACTTGGGGCTCCATCATCTTTTCGAGCATGCGCATCATCACAGGGGCCTTGTCGTAGACGATATCATCGTAGAGCAGACTGGCGTGATTGATGTTGTCGATATTCTGTGCGATGGGGTGAGTGCCCTCCGTGCGGTCTGCCGCGATAGCCTTGGCCTGATAGGTCTTGATGAAGTTGAGAGCGTGATCCACCTTATTATATTGACGGCGGGTGATCTTCGATGCCATGAAATTGGCAAACACCTCCTTGGCCCATACATCCTCAAACCATTTTGGGGCTACGAGATCACCAAACCAGAGGTGAGCAGTCTCGTGGGCAATGAGTTCGGTACGTGCCAGCAGTTCCTCCTGTGTGGCGTTTTTCTCAAGAAAAATCCTGCGGGCATTGAGCTGGATGGCGCCTGGGTGCTCCATACCGCCAAACTGATAGTCGGGGATGAGCACGATACCGTATTTGTCGGCAAAGGGGTTTGCAATACCTGTATAGCCTTCCAACCATTTCAAGGCGGCGGCAGCCTCGTCAAACACCTTGTCGAGCTGTGCTACCTTCTCAGGGTCAGTCTCGCGGTAGAGTGCGCGCATCTCGCGTCCGTCGCGGGTAGAGGTCTTCTCATAGAAGTTTCCTGCTACGAAGGAATAGAGATAAGTGGGCAGCGGGCAGCAGCCGTCGCTGGTCATCGTTTTCCAGCCGTTGGGCACGTTGAGCTTTGTCAGATAGCGGGCCCTGAGATCAGGCTGGTCGAAGCATGGGAACACCGAACGGGCTTTGTCGGGCACGAAGATCGTGTACATATAGTCCTTTTGGCGATTCAGCGCCTTGTCGAGACTGGTGAAGCTCAACTCAATCTTGTTTTTTCCTGCCTCGAGATATTTCTCCGAGATGATAATGTGTTCGTCTTTGTAAGTGGCGAAAGCTTGGCGGCGCTTACCTTTCTTACCAGTATAGACGTAATAGGTACCGTCGAAACCACCTTGGAAGTCGAGCACCACATCGGCCTTCTCTTTCAGTTCGAAGGTGATGATGTTCTTACCCGTCACCTTCTGGTTGACGTCGGCAGGAATGTTGAAACTGAGGTCATACAGCACGTTGGTAATGTTGGCATTCCGATTGTCTGCCAACAGTTTTGAGACCCCTTTAGAAAGCATCTGAGCATTGGCGCTAAGCGTCAGAATACTCAGTAATAACATGAGTGATAATTTGAGTTTTTTCATCATTATTTGGTTTTTGACTGCAAATTTAATTAAAATAAATCTAATAACCACCATTTTTTCTTGGTTTTTTCGGTTTGTTGCTTAAATTTGCATCGTTAAAGTGATTTTAGAACAAAAATGAGTATGAAAAAGAGTGTATTTTTGATGGCAATAGCCTTTGGTCTGATTATGACCAGCTGTGCCAGTAAGAAGGACCTGGCCAACTGCCAGACGGAGAATAAGTCGCTAACGGAGAAACTGCAGGATGCCCGTGAGGATCTGGCAGGGAAGAACGCCCGCATCACAGCTTTGGAAGAGCAGCAGCGTGGCCTTCAGCAGGCTCTTAAGAACGCTGAGGATAAGTACGCCAAGCTGCAGGAGTCGCTCGATAAGAGTCTGACGAATGCTTCGCAGAACAATATCTCTATCGAGAAGCTCGTCGATCAGATCAATGAGTCGAATCAGTACATCCGCCATCTGGTAGAGGTAAAGTCGAAGAGCGACTCGCTGAACATGGTACTGACGAACAATCTGACACGCTCGCTCTCGCAGGACGAACTGAAAGAGGTTGACGTTCAGGTGCTCAAGGGTGTTGTATACATCTCGCTGGCTGACAATATGCTTTATAAGAGCGGCTCTTATGAGATTAACAGCCGTGCAGCCCAGACGCTGTCGAAGATTGCCAAGATCATCAAGGACTACAAGGATTACGACGTACTGGTTGAGGGTAACACGGATAATGTGCCCATCAAGAAGACCAACATCCGTAACAACTGGGACCTCTCTACCCTCCGTGCCTCTTCAGTGGTTCAGGCCCTGCAGAACGACTATGGTGTAGACCCCAAGCGACTGACGGCTGGCGGTCGTGGCGAGTATAACCCCATTGCCACCAACGATACGGAGCTCGGCAAGCAGCGCAACCGCCGCACGCAGATTATCATCACTCCTAAGCTCGATGAATTCATGGATTTGATCGGGCAGGCTCCCGACGGTGAGAAGTAATATGGTTGTGGCAGCGATGGCCTGGGCCGTTGCTGCCACAGCTGCCTCTGACGATAGTGCCCGTGTGCATCGCCTCGAAGCTGAGGTCGTGCCAGGCATCATCCTTCATACGAACGCATTCCTGAAAGGAAACAATACTGAGGTTCGTATGATGAATCGTTCGTTTGTGGCGCACCTGAAGTATGCTTTTATGCCTCCTGAGGGTTCTCGGGAGGCTATTATATATAAAGGTGTATATCAGGGTGTCGGTCTCTCCTATCACCATTTTAATCCCCAGTTGGGCAATCCAGTCTCAGCCTATCTCTTCCAGGGTGCCACTATTAAGAACCTTTCCAGCAGGCTGTCGCTCAACTATGAGTGGAACCTGGGTCTGACCTACGGCTGGAAGTCCTACGATGAGAAGAATCATCCCGAGAACCGCGTCATCGGCTCTAAGCTGACTGCTTATCTCGATGCCGACATCTACCTCCGTTGGATGCTCTCGCGACAGTGCGACCTCAATCTTGGTGCCACCTTCACCCATTACAGCAACGGTAATACCTCCATTCCCAATGCAGGTCTCAACGTGGTGGGAGCCCGCGCCAGCGTCGCTTGGTACTTCAACCGTCAGCAGTCCCGTCAGGAAGAGTCTGTCGTACCGCCGTCCGAACGCTACTGGTTGTGGGATCTCACGCTCTGGGGCGCCTGGAAGCGCAAGGGCGTGGAGACAGCCAACGGCTCCTATCCCATACCTGGCACTTATGGCGTTGCCGGCTTCCACTTTAATCCTCTCTATCATCTGAATCATTGGCTCAACGTGGGCGCTTCGTTCGATGCCTCCTATGATGGCAGTGCCAACATCGAGATCGACGACATTGCCCTGCAAGAAGAGAAATGGCATGACTCTGAGCATGATGTCCACCAACCAGCTTGGTATCGCAAGGTGGGACTCGGACTTTCAGGCCGCGTAGAGTTTGTCATGCCCTATTTCACCATTAACTTCGGCGTGGGTCATAACCTTGTCAATACAGGTTCTGGCGACCTGAAGGGCTTCTATGAGATACTGGCACTGAAGATAGCCGTCATGCGTCAGGCTTACCTCCATATCGGCTACAGTCTATACGATTTTCATTACCCCAATAACCTGATGCTGGGTCTTGGCCTCCATTTGTAGGATGGGGATAATAGATATGATGTTAATTATTTCTAAATGCGGAGGCAAAGGCTTGGAATATTCGTGGAAAACGACTAATTTTGTAGGCTATAAAAGGACTAATATAGTTGTTTAACATTTAAATGTTTTATTATCAATGATTTATTCAAAAGAAGTGGAAAACATGTGTAGCGTTTGTAAGGGCGCTTACCATGGACCTGCACCAATCCCCGAGGAGGGCAAGTGGGTTGCAGTGAAAGAAATCAAGGAAATCTCTGGTTACACCCACGGTATCGGTTGGTGCGCACCTCAGCAGGGTGCCTGCAAGCTGAGCCTGAACGTGAAGGACGGTGTGATTCAGGAGGCTCTGGTAGAGACTATCGGATGTACAGGTATGACGCACTCAGCTGCTATGGCCAGCGAGATTCTGCCTGGTAAGACCATCCTCGAGGCTCTGAACACCGACCTCGTTTGCGATGCTATCAACACCGCTATGCGTGAGCTCTTCCTGCAGATTGTCTACGGCCGTACACAGAGTGCTTTCTCTGAGGGTGGTCTGGCTATCGGTGCTGGTCTTGAGGATCTGGGTAAGGGTCTTCGCTCACAGACTGGTACTCTCTATGGTACCGTTGCCAAGGGTACCCGTTATCTCGAGCTCACCGAGGGTTACATCACTAAGATGTATCTCGATGCCAACAATGAGGTTTGCGGTTACGAGTATGTACACCTCGGCAAGATGATGGAGGCCATCAAGGGTGGCATGGATGCTAATGAGGCTCTGAAGAAGTTCACCGGCTCTTATGGTCGCACAAGCGAGGAGCAGGGTGCAGTTAAGGCTATTGACCCACGTAAAGAATAAAAGGAGGATACGACTATGATTAGAAAAGTACAGTTTGAGAGTCAGGAGCGCCGTATCAACCAGGTTCTTGCTGCTCTGAAGGAGAATGGCATCAACAGTATTGAAGAGGCCAATGAGATTTGTGAAAAGGCTGGTATCGACCCCTATCAGATGTGTGAGGACACACAGCTGATCTGCTTCGAGAACGCCAAGTGGGCATACGTTTGTGGTGCTGCTATCGCCATCAAGAAGGGCGTGAAGACAGCTGCCGAGGCTGCTGAGGCCATCGGTATCGGTCTGCAGAGCTTCTGTATCCCCGGATCAGTAGCCGACGATCGTAAGGTAGGTATCGGTCACGGTAACCTCGCCGCTCGTTTGCTCCGCGAGGAGACTGAGTGCTTCGCTTTCCTGGCAGGTCACGAGAGCTTCGCTGCTGCCGAGGGTGCCATCAAGATTGCCGAGATGGCCAACAAGGTACGTCAGAAGCCACTTCGCGTGATCCTGAACGGTCTTGGCAAGGACGCTGCCCAGATCATCAGCCGTATCAACGGTTTCACATACGTACTAAGGAAGTTCCTTACGGCAACAACCCCAACCGTCTGAAGGTAAAGTGCTATGGCGCTGACGATGTTCGTGAGGGTGTAGCTATCCTGTGGAAGGAGAATGTAGACGTTTCTATCACTGGTAACTCTACCAACCCGACTCGTTTCCAGCACCCTGTAGCTGGTACATATAAGAAGGAGCGCGTGCTCGCTGGCAAGCCTTATTTCTCAGTAGCCAGTGGTGGTGGTACAGGTCGTACACTGCACCCAGATAACATGGCTGCAGGTCCTGCTTCTTATGGTATGACTGATACTCTGGGCCGTATGCACTCTGACGCTCAGTTCGCAGGTTCTTCTTCTGTTCCTGCTCACGTTGAGATGATGGGCTTCCTCGGTATGGGTAACAACCCAATGGTAGGTGCAACAGTTTCTGTAGCCGTTGCTATCGACCTCGCTATCAACAAGAAGTAAAATTTACTTTTAATATCAAAATTAAAGCCTCGCCATTTGGCGGGGCTTCAATTTTTAAATCTCGAAGTCAAGACAGCTGCGCTGCACGGTGTAGGGGCGAACCTTACCGTTGGCTACTGCAACGTGCTCAGGATGAACGGCGTAGCCCTTCAAAGCCTCCTCGCTCTCCAGGGTGCTGTCGAGCATGACGTCTGCATTCGATGAAGCCAGTCGGCCGTCGATGTGTACCTTGACGTCAAGGAGTCCAGGCACTTTGCCTAACAAACCTTCCAAACCAGCCTTGATACCGGCCTTTACTGTTGCTTTCTGCTCTTCTGTAAGTTCTGGATTCAGTGTCCAAAGAATAATGTGCTTAACCATAATCTCTAATGTTTAATGTTTAATATTTAATATATCCGTGAGTTCAATATGCTGCCATTTACCAGTCGAGGGGTTGATGAAACTGATGGCCTGCGCCTGAAGATAGAGGCGATCGGCCTTCTTGCCATAGAGCTCATCGCCCACAATCGGACAGCCTAAGCCGTCGGGATGAGCGCAGTGTACCCTCAGCTGATGAGTCCGTCCTGTGTGTGGCCACAAGGCGAGGAGGGAATGCGGGCCGCTGTGAAGTACACGGTACTCGGTGATGGCTCTTTTGCCGTGCTCGGTGTCGACCGTCTGCAACGGACGGTTCATGGGGTCACTGCTCAAGGGCAGGTCGATGACGCCGTGCTCACTCCGAGGCGTTCCCTCTACGAGGGCGAGGTATTTCTTCTTGACCGTACGGGCCGTGAACTGATCCTGCAAGTGGTGATAGGCCTCTGCAGTCTTTGCCACGACGAGTAGTCCGGAGGTCATCATGTCGAGGCGATGGACTATCATACTGCCTGGCCAGCGCTCCTGTGCCCAGGTGGCTACGCTGTAGTGTTCGGTACGCCCGGGGGCACTGAGCATGTCAGAGGGCTTATTGACAACAGCCAAAGCCTCGTCTTCGTAGACAATCTCAACGTCGTGACGGGTGTGGGGCTCTTTGTCAGGATCAGGATCGACCTGCAGTCCCTGCAGCATCCACGTCAGCACTGGCAGACACTTGCCTCGACAGGCAGGATAATACTGGCCGTGATGGCGGATAATGCCCTTCGGGCTGTCGCCCCACCAGAATTCGGCCATGCAAAGGGGCTGGAATCCCTGCTGATAGGCATATTGTAACAGCTTGGGAGCGCAGCAGTCGCCTGTGCCGCCTGGTGGTAGGGGAAACTTCTCACGGATGCGAGGGGCACTGTGATAGTCGTTCCAGATCTCTACAAGGTCGTGTACTTCGCCTTTGGCGTTAAGGAGGCGATATTGCTGGAAAAGCCATATCTGCAGTTCCTGCGACATCTGCTTATGCTCCTCGGCCTGCATGATTTCGCGCTCACGCGTCTTAAAGTACCCGTCGGGTTGCTGGGCGTCGTAAACAGGCGGTACGAAGTATTCCCAGTCGTTACGCCCTTCGAGCAGTCCGGAATAGGCTGCGAGGAACCCCAGTCCCTCGTCGGTATCCACCACCAACACGCCGAACATCTTTCCCTCGCTGGGTTCAATTCGGGCAATCTCCCTCTTTACCTCTTCGGCAGCCAGCAGGCAGAGCGGGTGGGGTTCATAACAGAACGGCCAAGTAAACCGCTCGGGTTTTGAAAGGGTTGTATGGAGGGGGTGAAACCGTCTCATTAGGTGCAAAATTACAAAGAATTTAGGAAAATGCAGCGAAATAACATTTTTTAACGGATTTTCTTGCAAGGTTTTTCGATTTCTCAGTTATAGTAGTAGAATCGCGTTGCGAAACGCTATCTGTGCATTTAATTTTTTATAGATCATGAAAGCCGGACCACTTCTTTACCAGGTGTCCCGGCTTTTTTCATGTCTATAGGTGAATTAAAGCAGATCAAGGCATTTCTCAATGGGAATGCCGCGGTTCTTGTCCTTCGTATCTCTGTAGCGGTCGATCATACGGAACACGGTGTCCATGGCCGTGCGCGTGCTTACTTTCAGGCTCTCGCCGTTGAGCAGATGACCAATAAGAACGGCTGAGAAGATATCGCCGGTGCCATGAAACAGACCTGGAATCTCGTGATATTCGAGATGGAAATAGCTGTCGTCGAAATGGTTGAAGCCTGCTACGGAGCACTGTCCGTCGATCTTACAACTCGTGATAAGAGCCGATTTGCTACCGATCTTGCGCAATTTGTCGAGCAGGTCGCCCGCCTCCTCCCAGGTGATACCTTCCATTTTGATAGGTGTATCAGTCAGATAGCAGGCCTCTGTATAATTCGGGAAGGTGAGATGTGCCACACTGACCATCTCGCGCATCAGCGCCACCTGTTTCTGGGTGACACCGTTATACAGCTGACCACCATCGCCTAAGATGGGGTCGACGAAGACTGTCGTGCCTTGCTTGCCCTGCTCCATGCAGTAGCCGGCCACAAGCTTGGCCTGTTCGTCACTGAACATCAGTCCTGTACAGATGGCATCGAAACTGAATCCCAGTTCCTTCCACACGGGCAGTGTACCTCTTATATATTCCGTGGTGTCCTGGATATTGAACTTTCCATAGTTGAGTGTATTCGACACAAGTGCTGTAGGCAGACTATACGTCGGAATGCCCAGATAAGAGAGGATAGGCAGCATGGCCCCCATGCCTACCTTGCCATATCCCACAACGTCGTTTATGAGTAAAATTTGTTTCATTATCTTATTTACGCAACTTCAAAGAATACCTGGCCCAAGTTCCTTGATAACCGTATCGCTTAGTCCAAACCTCATGGGTGTTGATAGTCTTGATCTTATTTGTGTGGGCAAAGGTAAGCATTATTTCGGAAAGAAGCCACTTTTTCCACAAGTTTTTTGCAGAAATCGTTGGCAATTAAAAATGTCTGCGTGATTTTGGAACGAAAAGCAGCATCTTGTCTGCCCCAGAAACCATAGCCAAGCTATCATGAGAGAAAGGCCAATGAGGGAAATCGACATACCAACAGCCATTCTTCTCCTTGCTGAACTGGATACGATACTCTCGCTTCCTGCCTAACACACTCCGAACCATCATAGATACCCCGCTACATATTTCTTTTATTGTGTACATATCGATTGCAAAGGTACGACTTTTATTCTAGTTAAGAAAGTTCTTCCATAGAATCATATGTAGTCCGTTAAGAAATAAGGAAAACGGTAATAATGCGGAAAGAGAGATGCCGTTTCAAAATTTCGTATTAGTTTTGCGTTTAACATAATACGTCCTTGTGCAGATGTCAAGCAGCGAACGCTTTACAAATAATACAGGTAAATCCATGCAGAGAAAAAACAGGCAAAAGACAACGACCAAGTTTAGTCCCATTGCCAGATGGAACAAAAAATAGAATGCAACCATCATAAATCCTCCCAATAATCCTCTTGAAAATGCTTTACTGAAGTCAATTGCATCAGAGAAATTGTCTATCAACATACCACCAAGTAAGTACTTTCCTGGGGAGGCCTTCTTGAAAGTTTCAAAAAGAAGATAGAACAGGATATTAAGTAGAATAAAAGAATATGTTACGCGTTTGTCCAAAGCTTCAAATCCCAAATTAGTTATGCTAAGTTGTTCATATATTCTATAATTGAGTGGAGATTTATCGATTATTCCAATGTAGCCTCCTATATCGCCTGATTGAAGAAATGGATTACTTTCACAAGTAAGGAAGAAGAACACCAACAGGAAAACTTTATCAATTATACTGCCGAAGAATCTCCGGAGTAATGGCATCATTTCTATTTGGTTACTGTCTTCTACTATAGTTCCTGTTTCTGAATTTTCAGAGGTTAATGGCATGGCCTCTTTCAGGGTCACTTCTTCTGAAAGTTCTGAATCGGGGGATCCTGATTGGAGACTGCTTTCAACTACTACAATGGACGGATTAGACGTATCTTCCATCTTCTCTTTTGTAGTACCATAAGTTGTTTCTTGGCTTGATTTAGGTTCACCTTTTCTTCTAATGAAGATAAAGGTAAATAGCTTGCGAAGACCAGCAAAACCATACGACAAAAGTTTATACAAACTATACAATATAATTGGAGATACTATTGTGTAGAAGAAAAACTCAGATACGTCATACGAATCAACTCCATAATTATTGAAGGGGTAAAAAGCAGCTTTAACATCAGTTGCACTTCTTCTTATGACTCTATACGTTCTGTATGTATGCTCCCTTGGATTGGCTAATAAAAGAAGGAAAACATGTAATACTAACCAAGCCAAATAAATACGAGATACCGTTTTGTGATTATAATAAAAGGTCACAATCTGATTCTTAAGCCCAGATGTCGCTTCTTTCTGCCTTGCACCACAGTTCGGGCAGAAATTAGAGTCGGCAGGTAGCTCTTTGCCACATTTTCTACAATACATAAGTTACAGTCTTTAACGATTAATTGTTCTTTGATATTATTCATTTCATGTCCAAGTTATACTTGGAAAAACCTATGGCTATTATAGCATATAATACCATTAAAGATGTGAAGAGGATAAACTCTTATTTTCCCCTCTCTTTCTGAATAAGCCCTAACACTTTCTTTCATTATATTCATAAATTCAATCTTTTTGATCTGTAAAACGTGAAATATATGTCCTTCAATTCTTTCTCGTTAATAGTTATTACAGCAGTTTTACCAGAATACGTGCCTGAATACACATATTTCATGCCCCTGTCTGTTTCTACCACATTCCATAAAATCTTTTCAATACAATCAAAAGTTTGACCATATTGTGTTGTTAGTTCCTGCTTCAGTTGTACCAAATTCCAATTATATACAGGACTATTAGAGTCATTTATTTCATATTTAAATATAACATAGTTTTGGTCTAATGTTACAGACATCCATTTCGTGTATTTGTCAACCAAAATTGGCAGTGTTATATTCATTGTTCTACAAAAAACATCTAATCCCAATTCGGAATTGTCTTTATAAGGAGGTCTCGAAAGAGCTTCTTTTATGTCATGGGGTGACAGAATAACTATTGCAGTAATTGTGTCATTATCTGAATTTATGTTGAAACGAGCAGAACGATTAAAACTTGCCAAACTGTCAAATAGTTCGCGATGATTATCCTTTAGCCCTCTCAATTCTGTCATAAATAATTCCTTGGCAGCATGTTTGTTGTTGTTAATTGCGGAGAGATCAAATCCGTATGTGATGTCTTTTGGCTTTTCAGATAAATGAATGTGAAAGTCAGCAATCTTGTCTTCTGCATATTGTGAATAAATCCAAGCCGATTCAATGTATCCAATTCCCTCAAAATGGATATATGATTTGCCTAACTCTTCAACTATTTGATCTGCAGAGACATATTTTACATATGTATTATCACATGCGTTTATTGCAATAATAGATAAAGACATAATGATGCAAATGAACACAAGACAAGCTTTATCTTCCAAGTTTTTTCCTATCTTTTTGATAATAGCTGCACCTACCTTTACATTCATAACTAAAATAGCATTTTTGTGCCAAGCAAACTCCCAAAACTTGGCGGTTCATTAGTTATTGGTGACTACATATAAAAGAAGCGTGGAATCTTCCTGTCACTCGTCCCACGCATCGAGGCTCTGGCATCGCCCTAGTAGTTGAACGAGCAACGCCGAAGCCCACGCCGATATGTATATAAACGACGATGACTGCATCGAAGCCAATAATGGCTGTCAGCATTCATTTGTCGGATACTACATATCCATGGACGTCAATGTTGCTTTGATTCCTGACTACTAGTTTGGAACTGCCAGATTCCGATGCGTCAAGCACAAAGCGTTAAGAACTCGCGTTTACGCGTTTGTCCTTTACAAGAACGCCTTTCCTATATATAGGTTCCCGTCCCGCAGCCTTCACCCATTGGGCTTCGGCATTGTTCAGAAAACGATGCAAATATACAAAAAATCTGGGAATATCTATTGCTTTATACAAAAAAAAATGAAATAGTCTTTCACAAGACTTGTGAAACTATTTTTGGGATTCAAAGAAAAATTGGGCGTAGCTTGTAAAACCTAACGTTAAAGAATGGCAGTTTGCTTATTATCAGAATGTTACACTCAAAATTGGCGTTTTGAGACCTCACTAAGACCTAACATAGAGGTACCATAGACCTACCATAAGAGGTAACATGAAGTGGCTGCATTGTGTTGGAAATCACGTTACCTCTACGGTAGGTCTCACGTTAGGTCTTAGTTACCTCTTTGTTAGGTCTTCAGGGCTTGAAAAATGCTTGAAAGCCTTATGTACAGGGAGTTTTTCGGGAAAACATGTTAGGTCTTGCAATAATTGGCACTTATTTTTCAATAAGGTACGCTTATCGATGAATACTCGTTTCTTATTTGCCAATAACCTGCTGTTATTGGAAGCGGGAGCCAGAAGCAGTCCCACCTTGGGACTGAAACATTCCCACCTTGGGACTGAGATGTTCCCACGTTGGGACTAAAAAAGCAGAAATCTGGCATTTTTCGTGGAAGTGCGTTGGGTTTTCATGAAATTGTCGTATCTTTGCAGGCGGTTATGGGAAATCAGCAGGCTTCGCCGATACTGGCGCTTCAACAGCAGCGGCTGCTGCTCCAGATGGAGTATGCGGCTGAGAAAGAGACTTTCCGCAAGCAGACCGAGGAGATGGGACTGCAGCGGAAGGTGAAGCGTGGCGATGCCTGGTATCCGCTGAAGATGGGCAAGAGCTACTATAACTCGCTGAACCAGCTCGTGGTGGAAGTGTTCCGACAGGGCGACGAAGAGATAGAGCACAATTTCGAGTTCGGCAGACCTGTGGCGTTTTTCACTTGTATTAATAAGGATTCTGGCAATCCCAGTTCGCTTAAGATCCGCTATTTCAACTTTACGGGAACCGTCAGCTATGTCGATGGTGACAGGATGGTGGTGGCTGTGCCTGACAATGGGCAGCTCATCGACGTGCAGTCGGCAGAGCATGTCGGCGTACAGCTCTTCTTCGACGAGACCAGCTACAAGACGATGTTCGACGCCCTCGACCGTGTCATCAGGGGAAAGGGCAGGCTCGGCTACCTGCGCGACCTCTTCTACTCGCGTCAGAAAGCCGAGACTTTTTCATTCACGCCCATGCATTTCCCCTATCTGAACCATACGCAGGAAGAGGCTGTCAACAAGGTGCTCTGGGCGAAGGATGTGGCCGTCGTGCACGGTCCGCCAGGAACGGGCAAGACCACGACACTCGTGGAGGCTATCTACGAGACGTTGCGACGGGAGAATCAGGTGCTGGTCTGTGCACAGAGTAATATGGCGGTCGATTGGATCTCCGAGAAACTCGTGGATCGCGGCATCAACGTGCTCCGTATAGGCAATCCGACACGTGTGAATGACAAGATGCTGTCCTTCACTTATGAACGACGTTTCGAGGATCATCCGGACTACGAACAGCTTTGGAGCATCCGCAAGGCCATCCGCGAACTGCGTAGCCATCGGAAGCGTGGCGACGAGAAGTATCATCAGAAACTGGAACGGCTGAAGGAACGCGCTACGGAACTTGAGGTGCGCATCAACGCCCAACTCTTCGGTGAGGCCCGTGTCATCGCCTGTACATTAGTGGGCTCAGCCAATCGCCTCCTGGAAGGTCAGAAGTTCGGCACCTTGTTTATTGATGAGGCGGCCCAGGCCTTGGAAGCTGCCTGCTGGATACCGATCCGCAAGGTGTCGAGGGTGATCCTGGCAGGCGATCATTGTCAGTTGCCGCCGACGGTGAAGAGCTTTGCGGCCCTGAAGGCCGGACTGGGCAAGACGCTGATGGAACGCATCGTTGACAACAAGCCTGAGGTAGTGACCTTGTTGAAGATGCAGTATCGGATGAATGAGGAGATCATGCGCTTCTCTTCCAACTGGTTCTATGGCAATCAGGTGGAGAGTGCCCCTGAAGTGAAGTTCCGCAGTATATTGGATTTCGATATTCCCATGACATGGATCGATACTTCGAAGTTCGAGATACCTGAAGAGAGCGATGTCACATTCAAGGAGCAGTTTGTTGGAGAGAGCTTCGGACGTATTAACAAGGCGGAGGCAGAGCTGACGCTTCTGGCGCTTAGGGAGTATTTCAATAAGATCGGAAAACAGCGCGTTCTCGATGAAAGGCTTGATGTGGGTATCATTTCACCTTACAGGGCACAAGTGCAGTATCTCCGTCGTGAGATCAAGAAGAAGGATTGGGCCAAGCCTTTCCGCCAGCTGATCAGCGTGAATACCGTTGACGGCTTTCAGGGACAGGAGCGCGACATCATACTGATATCGCTGGTGCGTGCCAATGACGATGGTCAGATAGGTTTCTTGCGCGATTTGCGCCGTATGAATGTGGCCATCACCCGAGCCAGGATGAAACTGATCATCCTCGGCGATGCCTCCACGCTGACACGTCATCCTTTCTACAAAAAGCTTTACGAATACATTGATGCCCTATAGGGATATTTGTTTGGGATAAATAGAACATTTTTTTCGAATATTTTGGCTGTTTAAGAAAAAAGCCTTATCTTTGCGCCATCTTTATATAGATATAGACGAGACGATAAGTGAGGATAATCCTGAGGAAACTATGGTTGAGATTAAAGAGGTGACAACGAAGGCAGATTTAGGACTGTTTGTACAGTTCTATTATGATTTGTATCGTGGCAACGATTGTGCTGTGCCTTTTTTATATTCGGAAGAGATGGCAACACTCAGAAGCGACAAGAACCCTTCGTTTGAGTGCTGCGAGTCTAAATATTTCCTCGCCTATAAGGACGGGAAGATAGCCGGGCGTGTGGCTGCTATCATCAACCGCCGCGCCAATGAGCGCTGGAACTGCCATCAGGTGCGCTTCGGATGGTTCGATTTCATCGACGACATAGACGTGAGCACGGCTTTGTTGAAGGCTGTCGAAGATTGGGGAATCGAAAAAGGCATGAATGAGATTGCTGGGCCATTAGGATTTATCGATACCGACCGTGAGGGAATGCTCGTAGAGGGCTTCGATCAACTCTCAACGATGTATATCAATTATAATTATCCCTATTATCCGCAGCACATGGAGCGCATGGAAGGCTTTCAGAAGGATAACGATTATCTGGAAATGAAAGTCAAGGTGCCCGAGGTCGTTCCCGAAAAGTTTGCGAAGTTGACGGAGATGGTGAAGAAGCGCTATGGACTTAGAGTACATAAGTTTACGCGCCGCGAATTGATAGAACAGAACTATGGCCGGCGAGTGTTCCAGTTGCTGAATGCCACATATAAGGATCTCTATGGATTCTCGCAACTCTCAGAAACACAGGTGGATAAACTTGTCAACGATTATATTAAGATAGCCGACTTAAACCTTGTGACGGCAATTATGGATGGTGATAAGATGGTGGGGTTCGGCATTACCTTCCCCTCGTTCTCAAGAGCCTTGCAGAAGACGCGCGACGGGCGTTTCCTGCCTTTTGGCTGGTGGCACTTGTTGAAGATCCTGAAGTGGCACAAGACGCCTATCGTTGATTTGTTGCTGATCGGTGTGCTTCCTGAATATCGTTCAAAGGGTGCTAATGCATTGATTTTCGACGACCTGATCCGTCAGTTCCAGGCTTACGGCTTTGAGTGGGCTGAGACTGGACCGCAGATGGAGACCAATGAGGGGGTACTCTCACACTGGCAGTATCTGGAGTCGATCAATCACCGCCGGCATCGTTGTTATCGTAAAAAGCTTTAACTATGGATATGACTTGGGAATTTGTGCTGCGTATCTGCGTAGCGGCCCTTTTGGGTGGTGTGATAGGTTTGGAGCGTGAGTATCGCGCCAAGGATGTGGGATTCCGTACCCATTTCCTCGTGGCGATGGGCTCGGCTTTGTTTATGATTGTTTCTGCTTACGGCTTCGAGGATATCGTCTCTCAGCCTGGCCATCGCCTCGACGTGTCGCGTGTAGCGGCTCAAGTGGTGTCGGGTATCGGTTTCATTGGTGCAGGTGCCATCATTTTCAATAAGAATGAGAACGTGATACGTGGACTGACCACCGCTGCTGGCGTATGGGTAACAGCTGCCATCGGTTTGGCCTGTGGAGGCGGTATGTATATTTTGAGTATCGCTGCGACGATTATGGTGCTCTTCGGATTGGAAGCATTTAATTGGTTCTTGCACAAAATAGACCGTCGAGGCCGTCGGCGCAGTAAGACAAGCTGATCAGTTGGCGGTTTGGGTCGTTGTCCGCTGATCGCTTTCCAGTTGTTTTATGAGTGCTTTCGCATCTGTTTCTATGCGTCGGATGGTAAAGTCGGGCGTGTTGTACGAATAGAGCAGGCTGCGATAGTAGTGTTTCGGATCCTGTTGTGGCAGGAGGAACGGTTTAGTAGCCTTCCCCTCTGCGTCAATGTGGGCCAGATAGATTCGCGTGTAGAGCCCGTCTTCACGTCGACTCGTGAAGAGGAACCAGCGATTGTTTGGCGTCCAGTTGTGCAGACTCTCTGAGCGGTCGCTGTTGACTTCGTCCATAGCTCTACTCTCGCCGGTCTGCAGATCCAATAGCCAGAGGTCGGCCTCTTGGTGCCAGACAGAGAAATAGCCGTAGTCTGCCTGTGTGTACATGATATAGCGACCGTCATACGAAGGGCGTGGCCATGTGACGCTCTTGCCTGTCAGCCTGGCATTGATAAGGGTATCTGCTTTTTCTCCGATCTTTCCGGTTTCAGCATCGAAATGGATACGGCAAAGGCTGTATTTCTCCTGATCGTAGTTGGTAGGGTAGACCTGTCTCTTCGCTGTCATATAATAGAGCCATTGGCCGTCGGGTGAGAAGACAGGACAGTTCTCTGCCCAGTATTTCCGCAAGACGGTTGTATCGTTGAGAATTGTTTTCGTCTCTGTGTCGTAGACGAAGACGTCAGAAGCTGCATCATACACTTCTATGCGCTTATTACTTCTGGCGTGGAACATCTGTGAGGTCTTATTGGTCGAGAAGGTACAGTAGCGACCTCCAGGATGCCAGTAGGGATAGACCATCGCGCCGCCAAGTATCTCGTTCTTGGATTGTAGCAGTTCTATTTGGCCATCTTTCACGAAAGCTGTCGCTCCGTGTTCGCCTCTGACATGAAAAACGTACCGGCTGGGATCTGCCTGGTTGGCGGTATGGCAGTTGACGCACATACCAGGATGGTCGTTGTTCTCAATCAAGGATGATTCCTCGAATGTACTCAGATTTCTCTGATAGAGACCCATGTGGCCGTAATGCTCATAACCTGGGGCGATACGTCGATAGGTGATGCCCCATGCGCCTAATGAGTCCTCACTGATATGGATTGTGAACTCCCGATATTGCTTCCAGTGCCCTTCCTGCTCGGTACATACGGTCACTTGCAGGTTTCCGCCCTTGTTCTCAGCCACCAGCTGGTGCCAGTCTTCGAGGCCGAACTCGGCTGTCGCACCGCTGCCTTTCTCTGAGGAATTGGTATGTAGGTTGCCAGACTTAGATCCTTTGAGCGTCACGTCGATGGTTGTGACGCTGTCACTGAGCATCGTGAAATTCAGGGGAGCAATATCTGTTGGGATAGTGACATCGATATAGTCTGGGTAGATGGCTGGCCATTCGTCTATGACCTCCACGTCTTTGGGTGTGGAGATGGTCTGACAGGCAGTCAACAGCCATAGCAGAACTGCCAGACTACAAAAAGAACTGATCTTCGACTTTCTCATGATTCTGACGCAGTTGTTGATAGACAGGATGTTGCTCGATACGTTCTGGGTGCTCTGCCAGAGGCTTGATGTCTTTCAGCCATTTGTCGACGGAGCCTTCTTCCTCCAGAATGGAGATGTATTTTCGTGCAATTTCATATTGTCCGGTTACGAGTGCCGTTTCTGTGAGCCGTTGCAGGGCTCGTGTCTTAGCGTTGGCGCTCTTGGTTGTTACAAGTGCCTCGAAGGCAGCACGTTGCGCCATGTTCACCATACTGAGTTGGAAATAGACATCGCTCATCATCAGGGCTGCAGTCTCACTACTCAGAACGTCCCTCGAGTTTAAGAGACATTCCATGATAGCTTCCTTGCCAGCCTGTCCCAGTCGGAACTGGGCCAGTCGTAGCACCTTGTAGCAGGCCTGCGATTGGATAGGATGCTCTGCAGCCTCTTCTACGATCTTCTCCCACTGTGTCTTGCGTAGCATGGCGTCGTAGCGCTTCTCTTCATCAGTCCCCGACGCTTCGTCGCTTGTCCCACTGGTGCAGGCACAACACATCAGGACCGCTGTCAGCATCGTCAATAGCACTTTCTTCATGTCTTATTCGTATTTGCTGCAAAATTACGAAAAAAAGAGCAAATAACAAATAAATAGACAAAAAAGATGCCGCATCATCTCGACGCAGCATCCTTTTTAAATACCAAAACAATGTGTCTAATTACTAACTACTATAAAAAACTAACTTTAGAGTTTTCTTATCGTTGTATATTAATTGCCACCACCAACATAAGCTGGGTTCTGGTCGCAAAGCGGATTCTTGAGGATCTCATCCTCAGGAATAGGCATATCCATCTTCAGGTCGTTGTATTCGTAGTCACGATTGGTCCAGGGTACATCCTTCAGATCCTCAACGCTCTGCTTCGGATAGTTGGTAGCTACGTGGTCAGCCATGAAGCCTGACTTCTGCATATCCGGACGGAGGCACCACTCGCAGTTGAACTCCTTACGACGCTCTGTGTTAACGGCAACCTTCCAAACCTCAGACTTGAAGCCCTTGTCAGCTGTATACTTGGTGTAGTATGTCTTAGCATCCTCACGCATGTCGTCGTTGCTGCCGAAGGGGATAGGATACTCCTTGCGGTTCTTATAGAATGGACCACCATCCTGATCTTCACCTTCTGCGCGACCTACCCACTCAGCGAATGAGTTGTAGTAAGGCAGATACTTTGCGGTCAGAGCAGCCTCGTTGCCAGCCTCGAGTTTACCAAAGGCGCGCTCACGCAGCTGATCCAGCTGTGCCCAGCCTTCAGCCTCATTACCTGTACGGAAGCAGCACTCAGCATAGTCGAGCATAACGTTAGGCAGACGCTTCCAGTAGATAGGAGTTGGACTCCAGTGTCCGTCAGCCCAGCCCTTATAGTTGGCAGATGCTGTACGCCACATCTTAGAACTCCAGATAGCAGGTGCCCACTCACCATTGTTGAAGTGGAACTGCTTGGTGGTAGTACCAGACTGACCCTTACCAAGAACCTCCTGCAGGTATGGGTTCACACCGTAGATAGCGGGCTCATACCAACCCTCATACTTAGGATCGTAAGCTGAGTTGTTCGGGTCGATCTGAGGAACGGCACCTGTGTAGCAAGAACCTGAACGACGCTTGTCACCCTTCTCATAGCAAGAGTACCACTCCCATGAGAGGTAGAGTGAACCCCAACCACCGTTCTCAGGACATGCGGTATACCACTTCAGCATCAGCTTGGTGGTCAGGTTACCCCACTGTCCCCAGTTTGTACCCTCATCGAGCTGCTCGCACCAGATGGTCTCAGGTCCCCATGCAGAGGCGGGATCCCACAGAGTGGTGAACGACTCGTTCAGTTTGTATGTTCCGCTGTTCAGAATCTGCTTGAAGCAGTCTGCTGCCTTGCTGTAGAGCTGTGCTGCTGCACCAGCATCCTGTGCCTGTCCGTTAGCACCGTCTGTCAGACGATAAGCCTTCCACATGTAAGCATCGCCCAGGTATGCAAGAGCCATACCCTTGGTTGCACGGCCGTAGTTGCCGTCCATAGGCTGCCAGTCAAGCAGGTTGGCTGCTGCCTCGAAGTCTGCGATGATGAAGTCCCACATCTCTGCATAAGTCTCTGCGCGAGCTTTCTGCGGGGTGTTGGTATAGTTCTCACCTGTTGCCAGCATAGGTACACGGCCGAAGGTCGTAGCCAGCCAGTGATAGAAGAATCCACGGAGAGCACGGCCCTCACCTTCCAGCTTCTGCTTAACTGCGGGAGTCACATTCTCTGCAGTCTCAAGACCTGCCAAGAAGTCGTTGGCACGGCAGATACCGTGATAAACGTGCTTCCAACCGCCGAGGAGCTCAGAAGAACCTGAGTTCCATGCCTGTACGTTCCAGTTCTTATCCCATCCAGTTGCCTGGGTATCGATAGTCGGGTGACAACCTGTGAAAAGGTTGGGCTTGAAACCCCAGTCACCATCATAATCGTCATTCGGGAACATCATATCGTAGACACCATTCAAACCTTTCTTGGCATTGGCATCGTTCTCGTACATAGCATCCATAGCGACGATCTCGTATTGGTTGACCTCCAGGAACTTGTCGTTGTTGCAGGAGGTAAGACCAAGACCCATAGCGCTGCACAGTGCTGTACTAAATAAAATATATCTTGTCTTCATATTTGTATGCTTTAAACTTTTTGTATTTTACCTTCTTACTATATTATTAGAAAGTTACATTGATACCACCCATGAATGTGCGGGGCTGAGGATAACGACCAGTGTCGAGACCTGCGTAGAGTACAGAACCACTACCGCACTCAGGATCGCCGTACTTGTTGTAACCAGAGATGGTCAGCAGGTTGCTTACGCCTAAGTAAATACGAGCCTTCTGGATAGAGAGTTTCTTAGAGAAGTTCTGAGGCAGTGTGTAACCTACCTGGAGGTTAGAGATACGGAGGAAGTCACCGTTCCTTACCCACATGTCGCTGACACGGTAGTTACGGTTAGAGTCGATAATGCTCAGGCGAGGCAGTGAACCGTTACCATTGCGGAATGCCTGATCATAAGCCTCTGCAAGGATGTTAGGAGTACACTGGTCATCAAGCTGACGCATAGAGCTCATCTTCATGGCTGAGTAAGACAGAACGTCCTGTCCGAATACACCATACATATAGAGGTTGAAGTCCCAGTCCTTATAGGTAGCACCTACAGTCAGACCGTAGTTCAGAGCGGGGAATCCGTTGCCGAGGATCTGACGGTCCTCAGAGTCAATTCTACCATCATTGTTGATATCCTTGAACTTCATGTCACCTACTGTCAGTGGGTGGTCACCGTCAACCTTTGTCATTTCATCGTTGGGAACGCCTGATTCTGAACCGCCTAACTTGGCCAGATAAGCCTGCAGGTCAGCCTGATCCTTGATGATACCGTCGGTAACATAGCCATAGTATGAACCTACAGCCTCACCTTCCTTACAGATTGAGTGGTTGTTCCAGTCACCGTTACCATCGATAGCACCTACCTGAGAACCGTCGTATGCACTTGCACCGTTGTTGCCAGAAGCTGTGTTATAGAGAGGATCACCCATCTTCTTTACCTTATTCTTAATAGTAGAACCAGTCAGACGAGCGTTGAGGCTGAAGTCCTTGTTGAAGTTGTGGTGATAACCAATAGCGAACTCAAATCCCTTGTTCTCAATCTCACCGTAGTTGGTGTAGATCTGAGTGAAACCAGCTGTCGGACGAATCTGCTGATAGAGGAGCAGATCCTTGGTCTTCTTGATGAAGTAATCCAAAGTGATGTCAAAGTCGTTGAGGAATGCGAAGTCGATACCGATATTGGTCATTTCAGTGGTCTCCCACTTCAGGTTGGTATCAACCAGGTCAGCCTGCCAACCACCCTGACGGTCGCGGTTTCCACCGAAGGCACCAGCAACACCAGGAGATGAGGGATAGAAGATAACGGCGTTGTTACCACCATTAGAGTTCAAAGCTGCGATAGACTTACCAGCGACACCACCGGCGTTACCAGTCTGACCCCAACCTACACGGAGCTTCAGGTTGTTAACGAACTTCACGTCGCGGAGGAATGGCTCCTCAGAGATACGCCATGCACCGGCTACTGAGGGGAATGTACCCCAACGGTTACCACCAGAGAAGTTTGAGCTACCGTCCTTACGTACTGTACCAGTGATGATATAGCGGTCCATCAAGGTGTAAGAAGCACGTGCGAAGTAAGAGATCGTGTGAACGTCTGCGTTGTATGCACCATTACCCTGAATGTCATCGGGCTTGTTGGTCAACTTGATATTGCGGTTTTCAAGAGAGTCGAACTCACGGGCACTTGCACTGGTCCACTGTCCCCAAGACTTGCCAACCTCATTACCGAGCATCAGCGTCAGGTTATGGTTGGTGAAATCCAGGTTGTAGGTCAGATATGTCTGAAGGCCGAGGCTGTAGCCGTGGCTGTTGTTCAGAGAGAAAGCGAAGCTCTGGTCTGATCCTGAAGGAAGCAGAACCTCTGTCCAATTTCCACCAATCTGGTTCCAACGTGTACGACCACCAGTGTAGTCAGAGCTGTTGTTGCCCCAGTATGTATAGGTACCCTGGCTGCGGATGTCCAGTTTGTGGTGTGCCAGCTCGAAGAATGTTATGTCGACGAAAGCGGTTGTCTGAATACGGTCGAAACCGTTACGAGCGCGCTCACCGTTCTCCATCTGTGTAGCATAGGGGTTAGCTGCGATAGAGGTGTTACCTTCCCATCCGTTAGGAGTCATCAGGTAACCTGCACCGTAAGAACCAGGAGCACCGTCGGGGTTCGTCAGATACGGATGAATAATCTCCTTGCTGGCGTCGTTCTGATCGTAGTAGTCCAGTGTAGGAGTCATTGAAGCGAAGTCACGAAGTGAAGACAGGTTCTGGTTGTTACCCATAGAGGCGTTAGAACCATGGCTCTCACTGTGAGTGTAGTTGATGTCACCACCAATCTCCAGATACTTGTTGACCTTAGAAGTAATGTTCGCGCGTGTAGTGAAACGCTGATAGTTGGTGTTGATAACCAAACCATTTACATGATTGTAACCGAATGAGATGTTGTATGTGGTCTTATCGTTACCACCGTTTACTGATGCACCGTACTGCTGACGAAGAGCTGCGCGTGTCATCTCCTTCTGCCAGTTAACCTCTCTGAGGCTGCTTGGGTTGGCATTCCAGATCTGGTTGATGAACATAGCACCGTCGTTTGACTTAGCCTCCTTAATAGCTGCTGCATACTGGTTCAGACCTAATACATCAAGCTTGTAAGGCAGAGTCTGCAGACCGAAGTCGGCTGTAATAGTAATATTGGTGTGACCCTTCTGGCCGTGCTTGGTGGTGATCATCACAACACCATTGGCACCTGCAGAACCGTAGATAGCGGTTGCAGAGGCGTCCTTCAAGATCTCAATACGCTCAATATCAGAGGGATTTACGAAGTCGGCGTTGTTACCAACCTGTACACCGTCTACTACGTAGAGAGGAGAAGCATCACCATTGATAGTTCCGACACCACGGATGCGGATAGCAGCCTTTCCGTCAGGTGAACCGTCCTGCTGTGATACCATCACACCGGCAGCAGCTCCCTGCAGAGCCTGACCGATATTCTGAGGAACACGCTTCATAACGGCTTCCTGGTCTACAGTTGCAACTGATCCAGAGATGTCGCTCTTCTTCATTGTACCGTAACCTACAACAACCACGTCACTCAGCATCTGAGCGTCTTCTTTCATAACGACTGTGATGTTGTTCTTTCCAGCTACCTTCACTTTCTGGGTGGTGTAGCCCACATAAGAGATTTCGAGAGTAGCGTTTGAGGCTGCGTCAACAGAGAAATTACCATTGAAATCGGTAATTGCTCCAATGTTTGAGCCAGCTACCTTTACAGTTGCACCGATGATCGGTTCACCTGCTTCATCATTCACCGTTCCCTTGACTACGCTCTGAGCCAAAGCTCCCAGAGGGAACAAACAGAGCAAGAACAGTGCCATTAACGGCTTTTGCAGTGATTTAAAATTCCACATAATTTAATGAATTAGTTAGATAATTGTTATGATAATGTAGATTTATAATTGTTATTGTTCGCAATTTCGTGTGCAAAGATATTATAAATTTAACTTAAATACTTTATTTATTGTAACGCAGACTTTGTTTATTAGGTATTATAGTCGCGAATGTTACATTTTGCAAAATCCCTGTTACATTTGCTAAAGTATTTATCTTAATTATAAGTAATATTAATTAAACTATTTATAAGAAAATGCATCTAATATCATGATTATTTAGTATATTTGCATCCGAAAGTTCAACTATTCACTAACAAAAACGTTAAATAACGCCAATGAAAAAATTACTAAGTTTTGTTTTCATGGGTGTGCCGCTCTTGGCAGTGGCACAGAACCCGGTGATTCGCGATCAGTTCGCTGCCGACCCTACTGCTCGCGTATTTAATAATAAGGTGTATGTCTACCCATCGCACGACATCATGCCTCCTGCCGGACAAAGGCAGGACTGGTTCTGTATGGCAGACTACCATGTGTTCTCTTCTGAGAACCTGACTGATTGGACCGATCATGGTATGATCATTTCTCAGGAGATCGTTCCTTGGGGTAACCCCGAGGGCTATTCCATGTGGGCGCCCGACTGTGTCTACAAGAACGGGAAGTATTATTTCTACTTCCCCAACGCTCCGAAGGGCGGACGTGGCTTTGGCATCGGTGTTGCAATTGCCAGCAACCCGGAAGGTCCGTTCAAGTGTGAGGCAGAGCCTATTAAAGGTGTCTCTGGCATCGATCCCTGCGTTCTCGTCGACGACGATGGTCAGGCGTATATCTACTGGAGTGGCATGGGCATCCGTGGCGCCAAGTTGAAGAGCAATATGCTCGAACTCGATGGAGAACTGCAGGAAGTGCAGTTCCCGAACCGTGAAGGCATGCCTGAGATGCCGCCGATGAAGGTTGGCGGTCAGGTGATGGAGGGTCTGCCTGAAGGCTTCAAGGAGGGTCCCTTCGCCTTCAAACGTGGTGACTGGTATTATCTCTCCTTCCCATGGGTTCGTGGCGACACCAGCGACGGCAAGAATCCTACGGAGACCTTGGCTTATGCCATGTCGAAGTCTCCGCTCGGCCCTTGGGACTTTAAGGGTATTATCATGGCAGAGCACGACAATACCTGCTGGACCAATCACCACAGCCTCGTAGAGTACAAGGGACAGTGGTATCTGTTCTATCATCGCAACCACTTCTCTCCACGTGACGACAAACGCCGTTCTGTCTGCATCGAAAAGGTCAGCTTCAATCCCGATGGCACCATCCAGGAGGTTTTCCAGAGCAAGCGTGGCGTAGGTGTCAATCAGGCTACCGAGAAGATCGAGATCGACCGTTATAGTGATGCCAGTGCTGATGTGACCACTCAGCTGATCGACACCGTTAACACTTTCCGCAGTTTCCAGGCCACACTTCCCGCTAAAGGGAGCTGGCTCCGTTATAATGATATCGACTTCAACTGTCTGACCGACGGTTATCTGGTCATTTCTGCCAAGGCTGCCGAGAACACGACCTTCTATATCCGTGAGAAGAGTGCCGACGGCAAGATCCTGGCCAAGATTGATATGACCGTGAAGCCCGAGACACCTGCCGGCATGCCTGCCATGTTCCGTCGTGACTTCAGCAACCAGTGGCTGACGATGACCGCTCCGTTGGCTTTCACACCAAAGGGTGTCAGCGACCTGGTCATCACTTGTGAGGGCGATGCTGGTGTCAGTGTCGACTGGATCCAGTTTAAGAACCGACCTAAGTACTTCTCACCTGCAACAGCTCAACCCGCCCAGCCCGATGAAGACGGCTTCATCCGTCGCTGGATGCTCCTTGAACCTATCGACAAGCCCAATCCTGGCAATACCGTCTTCACAGACACTTATCTGCGTGAGCATTTCAACAGAGAATATTTCAAAGGCCAGCAGACCATCCTGCCGAAGGACGGTCAGAAGGTGAAGGCTACATTCAAGCAGGAACAGGCTCCTGCAGGCTTCGGACGCGGCGCTGAGGCACCTGCCCAGCCTGAGGTCAAGACTGTCAGCCAGACACTGACATGGCACGCGCTCGATAGCGAGAACTACAACGTGAAGCTCTTCCGCTTTGCCGAGAAGTGGGGACAGCAGGTCTATGGCGTCCTCTTCTGGGCTGTGACGATCATCGACTGCGATGAGGACATCGAGAACGTCCGTCTGGCTGTCGGATCTAACTCGGCCTCTATGTGGTGGCTCAACGGTCAGGAGGTCCTGCTGCTCTCTGGCGACCGTCGCATGGTGAAGGATGATGGCATGTCGCCCCGTCTGACGCTGAAGAAAGGCCGCAATATCCTGCGTGGTGCCATCATCAACGGCCCAGGCATGAGCGACTTCTGCGTCCGCTTCCTCGATGAGAAAGGCAACCCCGTCACCAATTATAATGTAAATATTAAATAATGTAAGAATGTAAAAATTCAATAATTCAATAATGTAACAATTAAAATTCGACGCTATATGAAACGTATATTTCTCATTATATCATTGTTAAATTTTTACATTACCATGACGCCTGTCATGGCTCAGATTGGTGAACCTTATATCCACGACCCCTCGACACTGGCCGAGTGCGATGGTAAGTATTATACTTTCGGCACTGGCGGAGGTGGCCTCATTAGCGACGATGGCTGGTCTTGGCACAGTGGCGCTGACCGTCCTGGTGGCGGTGCTGCCCCCGACGTCCTGAAGATCGGCGACCGTTACCTCTGTATCTATGGCGCCACTGGTGGTGGCCTTGGAGGTGGTCATGCAGGCCGCATCCTGACGATGTGGAACAAGACACTCGACCCGAAGTCGCCCGACTTCAAGTGGAGTGAGGCTGTCGAGGTGTGTTACTCCGATGGTATGGAGGATCAGGATGCCATCGACCCGGGCCTTTTGCTCGATCCTACCACTGGCCGTCTCTGGGTGAGCTACGGCACGTATTTCGGTACCATCCGTCTTATCGAGCTCGATCCCAAGACTGGTTTCCGTGTCAAGGGTAATAAGGAGAAGGACATTGCCATCGACTGCGAGGCTTCCGACTTGATGTATCGCGACGGTTGGTATTACCTGCTTGGTACCCACGGCACCTGCTGCGACGGTGTCAACTCTACCTATAACATCGTGGTTGGCCGTTCTAAGAGTGTAGAAGGTCCGTATCTCGACAATGTGGGTCGCGACATGTTCCATGGTGGTGGCAAGATGGTGGTGGCAGCTGAGGAGCGCGCCTGTGGTGCCGGACACTTCGGGCGTTACATCATTGACGAGGGCGTCGAGGTGATGTCGTTCCATTGGGAGGCCGACTTCGAACTGAGTGGCCGTTCTACGCTTGCCGTCCGTCCGTTGGTATGGAAGAATGGCTGGCCTGTGGTTGGCGACAACTTCAAGGGTGGCAATCTGGCGATTCTGAGTGAGCGTCGCGGCTATGCCCTAGAACTCGCTGTCGATTTCGTCCGCATCAAGCAGGAACGTCAGGGATGGTTCAACCGTGAGCAGATGCAGCAGCCTGCCAAGCCCATTGCCAGCCAGACTTTAGACGAGGTGAAAGGCACTTGGCCTCAGGGTGATATTCCCGCCCGTATCGGCGATTATATGTTCCGTCCTCACCAGCGCTGGACCATTACCCCCGTCAACGAGGCAGGTGGCTATCTCAGCAATCCTTACTTCAAGATCACCATCGAAGGCACTGAGCGCGCCCTCGCCGCTACAGCCGATAAGGAGGTGACCACCGTTCCTGCCTATACAGGAGCCGACGAACAGCTCTGGCGCATCGAACAGCTCACCGATGGCACCTTCCGCATCATGCCGAAGGCCATCCCGGGTATCGAAGGCATTAATACAAAGTATTGCCTTTACTCCGCAGGCGACTCCACACCGACCCTTGCCGAGTACGATTTCAAGAGCGATAATTCCAAGTGGAACTTCCGCCACTATTAAAAAAACAATCATCCCCGCCAACATGGTGGGGATGATTGTTTGATTATTCCTGATCCTGATCCAGCCTCATGCCATGGCTGTAGTCGAAGTCGGGGGTTACATTCTGTTCTTGATCAGCCTCGTAAACCAGATAGCGCTGGTAGCCCTCCTCTATCTCGTCGAGCTTATTCTGGAGGATTTCATCGGCCTTCATCTTGTACTCGTCATGCAGGCTCTCAAATACCTCCTTCGCTTCAGGTATGTCTTCGGGTTTTTCTTTGAGATACCCTACTGCAAAAGCGATCTTCTCTGCCTGCGTCATGTTCAGACGAGCTACACACTCTTTATGAAGGCTCTTAACGGCCTCGTTGAGCAGGTCACGCCTGTTTTTGTCTACTGATGGCATCGTGTAGAGCAGGTAACGGCCGTCCCATTCCATGGCATCAGGCATGTGGTCGTTGTCGACATACGTCACCTGTCCCGCCTTGATTTCCATTTTGAACTCCGGGTGGGCATCGAAGATGCCATGGATAATATTCTGCAGGAGGTCAGGCGACTTGGGAATGATGGCGAACTGGTACTCATTGGGCAGCCCCACATCGGCCACATTCTCCAAATCTTTCGGTCCGGTCGTTGTAAGTATGCTGACGGGCATCAATGCGCCCATTTCAGCCTTCACACAGAGGTTCATATAGCGATAACTGAGCAACAGCAGATAACTGGTCATTTTCTCCTCGGCACTGCTGATTTGTCCTTCGATGATTGGTTCCATATCTTCTTTTCGGTTTATCTTCTTTTATTTCTTTCCTAATTACTCCTTGGGGGCGTCTTCGGCCTTCATCTTCGCACTCACGCTGCCTCCACTGCCGCCAGCGCCCACTGCCATGCCGTCGGAGATGTTGGGCGACTTGAACGAGGTCTTGGCCTCGATGTTGTCGATGGTAGCCTTCGGTGTCTTGATCTCGCCTTTGACCTCGGCTTTGGCATTGATGGTCGTGTCGCCGTAGATGTCGGTCTTGTCGCCGCCCAGGGCCGTCTTGCCGTCGGCCAGCTGTACCACGGCCTTGGCCTCGCCCTGCTGGGCTTCGAACGTCTTGTCGGCAAAGAGGCCGATCTCCTCGCTCTGGGCCTGTAGCAGCTTGCTCTTGATGTCTTTCGACTTCGAGCCGATGTACAGTTTCTCCGATACGAGTGTCATCGTGCTGCCCTCGGCCAGCTTGTCGTCTGTCCGTTTCTCCTTCTCCACGTCCATCGACTTCACGCTGACGGCCTTGGCATTGATGTTCACGCTGCCTGTAGCCTTGCCTTCGGTGTCGGTGGCTGCGAGTTCCATCTTCTCGGCCCTGACGCTGAACTTGCTGTCTGCTGTGAGCGCCGTCTCCTTGGCCTCGCCGTTCTCCACGTTGCGGTCGTTGCTCTCCACGGTGACGGTCTTCGAGCGCACGATGAGGTCGCCTTCTGACGTGTAGGTGGCTTTCGTGAGTTTGCCCTCGTCGTCGACCTCGATATCCTTCGAACCTTCGGTCGAGACTTCGATGGTCTTTGCCCTGAGCTTGATCTTGCTGTCGGCGGTCAGTTGCTTCTCTTTGCGCTTCTTCTCGGCCACCTCATAGTCGGCAGCCTCGATGGTGATGTTCTTCGAGCGCAGCGTGAAGTCGCCCTCTGCCTCATAGGTGGCGGTCTTCAGCTCGCCATCCTCATACTCCTGACCGGCCTCACCGGCTGTAGCTACGTCGATGTTCTTCGCCGTGATGCTCACCTTGCCTTCCTTCTTCAACTGGCCGTCGGCCTCTACAGAGGCGATGCCGATTGTGTTGGCCTTCATCGTGATGCCCGATTCTAGGTTGTCACGCAGGTTGCCCTCGCCGTCTGCCGAAACGAGACTGATGGCCTCGCCTGTGATAGCTACAGCGGCTCCCGTCGTGTTGTTCTTATACTCATCGCCTTTCTTGATCTCCTCCTTTTCTTTCTTCAGGCACTTCAGCTGTCGGTTTGTCTCAGCCAGCAGCGAGAGTACGGCGGCATAGCTCGATGTCTCTTCAGCCAGAGCCATCGAGGCTTCATCGATAAAGGTGTTCAGCGAGTTGATATCGTCGAAATTCTCCAGGATGCTGTCTTCGTCAGTCAGTGTTTCCTCCTTCTCCTTGAGCAGGCCCTCCACCTCTTCCTGCATCTGCTTGAAGGCATCCTTGTGGTCGGCAGCCTGCTCTTTCAGACTGTCTTTCTGACTCTCAAGGGCCTTGATCATATTGTCGAGGTATGCCTCGCGGGTCTCTGCTTCACGGGCAGCGCTGATGTCTATGTGCTGATCGGAACGGATAAACACACCGCAGTTGCTGTTGGGCGATGTCGGAGCAGCGAACATGCCATCGGCATCCTCACCCTGAATGACGATGGTGCGGGCCTGACTCACCATGGATGAGGCAGTGTTGACGACGTGTTCACGCCCGTCAACACCAGGATCCTCGGCTATCTGTCGGATGTTCGTAGCCTGTGTCTCTACGGTTCCGCCCTCGCCTGAGGCTTGCAGCCCCACCTGGGTACCCCTGACGATGATGGCCGATTTGCCACCCAGCAATATGCCGTTCTGATCTACGTGGCCGATTATCACCTCTGGCGCAGAGATGATGATGCGGTCGTCGTCGTGGATATAGTGCCCTCTTTGGAGTTTATCGCCGATTTCCTCAGAGATCTTCAGGATATCGTTCTTACACTTCCTGACTTCTTCCAGGTCTTTCTCCACGCTGTCAGCATAAGCCGACATCTTTTTCTCCCAATCTTCGAATATGTAGTCCATACGCGTTGTTTCTTTTTACTTGATACTCATCAGCAGTTTCATAAAGCGCTGCTCACTGTACTTGTTCGCATCCTTATCTACCTCCAGTGTGGGCTGGCCGCTTTCCGAGTCGATGTGGACAGTTACATCCTCATGGTCCGACATGAGTATCTGCCCCTTTTCATCGCTCCATACGTCCAACTGCCATTTATCTGGCTTCAGTTGTGCCTTCCATGTGCTTAAGAACGATTCCAGGGTTGAAGCGAGGAAGTTGTTCTGTGCAAAGTGGTTAACGAAAGCAGCCCCAATATTCTTATACCATTTGCCTTCCCAGTCGACACCTCGGTTGGTGTTCTGGATGAAACGCTTCCAATAGTAGTCCTGTTTCAGGTTCTTGTAATTGATGTCACTCTCCTTGAACTTGAAAGCGAAGTAGTCCTTGGTTTCTTCGTTCTTCGCCAGATTCAGCAGGAACGTGGCCACCATCTTGCGCTTGAAGATGGTACGGTCAGTGGCTGAGGGGACTTCGGGCGTTGCAAGAGCGCCAAAATCGTCGTTGGGTGTGCCGTTCAGGCCGTACTTTTCGTTCCACTGGTCCGACAGTTCATCACGGAGGCTTTCGAAAGTGGCGGTTAGGATATTACCTACTTGGGTATTATTCAAATTGTCAAAAAGTGATGTGTACGTGTTGATATGCTTGCACAAATCGTAAGTTGTGGAGGCGTATACCTTAGCGTAATCAATAAGCGTTTTCATTGAGACTTGAGAATTAGCTATTTTCCCTTCATACAGATCTGGCGTGATTTCCACAAGATTGAAATTGGCTGCGTAGGCTTTTTCTAGGATATTCGGATCCGTGTCGTTATTGAGATAAGTTTTGGCATAGTTAGTGTATTTGCTCTTGGCTTCACTCATTGCCTTGTACTTATCATCATAATCCTTGAAGAAATTATCCAAGCGTGTATTGATTACCGTGACGCTTTCGATCAGTTTCTTGTTAATATCGATGGCCAGTGTCTTCTTGTCACTTTTCTTTTTGTTATAGCGGGTGGGATTCACCTGGGCGTTACCGCCGCCAGCCTCCAGCAGCATGTACTTCTTCGACTTGATCAGCATCGTACCGTCGAGAGGGCGCATGAATGTCTGCAGCAAGCAGCGGAAGAACGTCATGTCGGCCAGCGGCACCTTGTTGGCCCCTACGGCTGCTCCTGCGGTTGCACTAGGCAGAATAACGTAGTGCCCCACTGCGTGGGCTGGCTTCGTAAACCAACGGCCGACCTGCTCGTACCACTTGTCGGTTGGCTTCGACTTGCTCCATAATTGGCTCCAGTGCATCTCGGGGCTACCGATGTCAGGTGGCAGTATGTTCGTTCCGGAAATGAGTTCCAGTTTGTTGCCAGCCTTGATACTTACATTCTGGCCTACCAAGTTGATGTCGCCATTCGGCGCATTGATGGTGATACCTGTAAAGGCATTCAGCTTGATTTGTCCTAATGGTGAGTTGATCTTGATCTCTCGACTGTGCGACTTCATCTCGATCTCGTACAGTCCGTAACGGTCGCCGATATGCACGCCACCCGTCAGATCCTTCGCATCCTTGACGTCGGGGAGCGTATTCTTTACGGCACCAAAAGTGTGCAGGTAGCCAGTACCGGGATTGAGACCCGCAATGAACTTCATGCCATTGTCGGGGTCGGTAAAGGTGATATGATGACCGTTAGGCGACATGAACGAGGTCGTCAGGTCGTCGCCATATTGGAATACGTTGCTCATATAGCGGTTCAGGTTCTCCTTCGGTTCGAGCACGTTCTTCGAGAAGAGGCTGCCCACCACGTAAGGACGCTCAATGTTGTCGTTGTCGTAGTTCACGAGCACCTCGTCGCCTTTTCTGAACTTGAAGTGGAATCCACCGCCGTCGGTAGCCATCGGTGTAGAGACGCGTATCCATGGCGATGCCAAACCTTCGATTTCGGCTTGGAGATTCGCATAGGCGGCATCGGCCGCTTTCTGCTGTTTTTCCAGGGCCTTCTCTTTCTCGTCTTGCTTTTTCAGTGATACCTGATAGCCCTTGCTGGCATCCTCATAGTCTTGATAGATCTCGAGGTACGTCCGATTTATCTCTGGGCTATAGTGTGAATAAAGCTCTTTCTGCTCTTTCTCGTTCTCCACGGCCTCATCATAGAGCTCAAGCTGTCTCTCGACTTCTGCCAGCTTCTCTTTCAAGTCGTCAAGCTCTTGCTTCTCCTGCTCCATTTCGGACTCAATAGCCACCAGTTTCGCTTCTGCTTGTGCGCGGTCTTCTGCCTGATCCTCATTGACGTATGAGAGCATCAGATTCTTCGTCTTGTTCCATTCGTCTTGGAGGGCAGTCATTTTCCCTTCAGCCGTTGAAATTTTGTCCTGATAATCCGCCTTTTCTTTCTCTAACCGCTCTTTCTCTGTTTTACGCCCTTCCTCCGTCATTCTCAGATAGGCCAGGAGGTTGTCTGCCAGTCGCTTGAATAGATTCACATTCTTCAGTTGCTCGGCTGTCAGTTGAATCTGATTCTCCACGTCTTGCTTGGCTTCGTCCAGCTGTTGTTGGGCATCCTCAGCTTGGCGCTTTTTCAGATTGCCCACTGACTGCCAGGGATAAGCAATGCGCACACGGCCCTGGAACTTCGGGTCGTTGCTTGCTACGATGAAGGCGGTCTGTGGACCGGCTTTGCGGATTGCTGATACGGGCTGTATTGGCGGGATGTATTTGGTCTTTGCCTGCGTTTCTCCTTCTTCCTGCTCGGTATAGGCGGGGATGGCATAGACTTTTAGCGAACGCGAGCCGGAGAACTTGTCTGAGGCGGTGTTGCCGTAGGTGTCGTAGTCGCGGCTCCACGCCTGCTCCGACTGCTGCAGAATCTGTATGACGATATACTCCTGTGGCTGTCCTTCCACCTTGATCTTCTGTCCCAGCCTTAGTGGTTGGTAGTAGGTGCCCAAACTGATGCAGATGATCTTGCTCTGCTGGGCCTCTTCATGCTGGCGGATGTCATGATAGTAGTCCAGCGTGGTCCAGCCTTTTGTGTCGTACGTACCGAACTGGACGACGCAATCGTTCTTGACCTGCTCTTCAACACCCTCAAGGACATCGAAGAAGGCGGCCTTCTGTTTTTTGTTCTTGTCGATCATGGCCGAGGCCGAGAATAATACCATGCCGACCTCACTGACGCTGTTGCTTGCAAGCAGATTTACCCCTAGACCCGTGAGGGCTCCCTTCAGGCTGTTGTCGGTTCCTTGAGAACTGGCCAGTGTCGACTTCATCACCTGCATCACCTTGAAGATGGTAGCCTTGTCGGCACCGCCGTTCAGGCACATCTCGCGAAGCAGATTGGTGAATTTGCCCTTGTAGAGCGGGACGAAATATTCGTCGGTCGCCAGCTCCGAGTTATATTTCGGTGTGTCAGGGAAGATGTCGTTTGGATAGCCCTTATCGTTTTTATCAACGACGGAGTGGTTCAGTTCTCCCATGCTCACCTTGCCATTCTTGTCGACCTCTTTCGCACTGTCGCGGACATAGTCTTCAATGAGCAGTGGTCCAGGCGTGATGCTCTGGAAAGTTACCGACTCGAAGTCGCTGATCGTGACAGCTTCCTCCTTGATATGAGGCAGACCGATGGTCAGCTGCCCGTCCTCAAAGAAAAGGAACTCACCGCAGCGGTTCGTCGTGCGCACCAGCAGGTCGTAGAACGTCTCGTTATACTGTACCAGATAGGGGTGGATAAACTCAGATGGCACAGAAACAGTCTCGTTGTTAATGATGATGTCTTCATCATATCTCAGATTCTGCATGCCCTTGATGTTGGTGCTTATCAGGGCATTGACGTCGTCGGCCTGCTTGCCAAACGACATTTTCTCGCGCTCCAGGATACCCGAACCCAGCTTCTTGGCCACATAGGCCTTGCTGTACTTGTCGATCGTCATCAGTTTGTCCATACTGAAGATGCTGAGTTTCACGTACAGTTTACTGCCGGTCGTGTCACGCTTCAGCTGCGGATTCACCTCGTAGACGTAGTAGTTCTTGCCCACGTTGTGCTTCATGCCATACACGGTCTTGGATGAGTCATCGACGGCCTTGCTGACGTGCAGGAAATCCACCGTCACTTGTCGTTTCAGCAACAGGTCGGTCACGGCTTGGATGGACGGCACTTTCAACGTAATGCCGTCGTTTCCCACCTCCATGAAGTCCAACTCTGCATCAATCTCATTGGGCTGGTAAATCTTCTTGTTTACCTTCACGCCACGGAGTGTGATGCTGTAAGTCTCTTTGTTCACGCTTTTGTCTGCTGTTACTCTCTTTTCGGCATCCTGCTCGAGCACCAGCTCTTGCAGTTGCTTACCAGGACTGGAAATCGTGTTGCCAAACGTCATTCTGAAGACGTAGGTGGCATTTTTCACATCTGGCATCGTTGTTCCTGTAGTTTGATCTGACATGGATATAATCTAAAGAAAGAATGTTTAATGTTAAAGTTCGGCGCAAAATTACTAATATTTCTCGATACCGCCAAAACAATGGCGTGATTATTAACGTTTGTGTGTGCTTTTTTGGGGTTTGAAACAATCATCCCTGCCAGTGGTCTGGCGGGGATGATTCTATTTAGGCTGTAGGTCGGCGTACTCGCGGGCGACGTTGTCGATGCAGGGACAGGCCTTCTGCGGGTTCAGGTCGTGATGACCTACGATGAGGGCCTTGGGATAGCTTCGGTGCAACTGTCGG
>ONKL01000023.1 GCA_900318395.1 uncultured Prevotella sp. | reverse complement strand
TCAATCTGCGTAGCCTGAGGCGATTCTGCATCGGTATCTGCATGCAGGACGGCCAACTCATTGAGGGCACCATCCGCGACAACATTATTTTCAACGACCCGCTGCTGACTGACGAGGATGCCTGGGAGGCTGCGCGCCTGGCAGCACTCGACAAAGACATCCGCAAGTTCCCCTTAGGCATGGATACACCTATCACGGTCGATGGCAAGGGCGTGTCGGGCGGTCAGCGGCAGCGAATACTGATAGCCCGTGCACTGGTCAGAAAGCCCAAGGTGCTCTTCCTTGACGAGGCTACTTCAGCACTTGACAATATCAGCCAGCACATTGTAGTCGACAACCTGGCCAAGCTGAAATGTACGCGTATCGTCATTGCCCACCGCCTGAGCACTATTCAACAATGTAACCGCATCATCGTGCTGAAAGACGGACGCGTGGCAGATGAGGGCACCTTCGAAGAACTTCACGCTCGCGGTTATTTCTCTGACGTAAAAAATTAAGAAGGATATGAAGAATAGAATAGATATACGCCAGTTGGTCGGCTTGACATTCCTCAGCCTGTTTCCCTTGAGAAGTATGGGGCAGGTATCGCTGACATTGGACGAGGTGATACGGCTGTCTCAGGACAGTGCCATCACCGCCTTCCAGAGCCAGCAGGAATTCCATAGTCAGGAGGCATCCTACGCGGCTTTCGAGGCATTGCGCAAGCCACAGCTTTCATTGAAGGTCGTACCCAATTACTCTCGTTTCGTCAGCGACCCCTCCCGAGACTATGTCTACTTGCGCAACTTTGACATCCTCTCCACTGCAGCCCAGTTGAGACTCAGCCAAAAGGTGCTACCCTTTGGCGGTGAGGCCTATGTTGGCTCGCAGGCCATTTGGAGTGAGTTCTTCCGCAAGGAAGCCTCAGGATACCCGCGCCAGTTCGTAGCCAGTCCGGTGCTGGTAGGCTATAGTCATAGCCTGCTGGGCTACAATCCCTTCCGCTGGGAGAAGAGAGTGGAAGACCAGCGCCTGAAGGCAGCACGATGCCAGCATGAGTACGATCTGCGACTTCTTGCCGAACAAGCAGCCGCGCGCTACTTCCGCCTGGCCTGTCAGCAACGGGTGTTGCAAATGCGTCTGGAGGAGATGACTCTGAACGACACGCTTCTGGCCATTGCCCGCGAGAAGGCGTCCATTGCTATTGTCTCTCTGGCAGAACTCCACTCAATAGAGGTGCAGCAGCTGAATGCCGCCAACCTGCTGGAAGTGGCGCGACAAGATGAGCAGAATGCAAGGACAGAACTGGCATCCTTGTTGCGCTTGGAACAATTGCCTGCCGACCTGACTCTGCTGGCCATACCCGACGTGCTCCCTCCTGTCAACTATACATCAGAGGAGGTCGTAAAGCTTGCCTTGGCCAACAGTCCCGCGTACCAGCATCAGCTGGCAGAGCTAACAGAAGCTCGCCATCAGGAATACAAGGCACGCAAGGAGCGAGGCATCAATGTCGGGATTGACCTCAATCTGGGTATGCAACAAGTCCATGATGCATTTGGCAATGCCTTCAAGAACCAGCAGTTGTATGCTGTAGGCGCCGTGCAGTTCTCGATACCACTGATGGATCATGGCGCAGCTAAAAAACGTCATGAGAAAGCTACGGCCTGGGCGAATCGTCAGGAATTGGCATCCCAGGAGGTAGAGCGCCTGTTGTCTGAAGACGCCGCTGTGACCCTGCAGAAGCTGCAATCCAGCAGAAACAGGCTTTTCAGTACGCAAAAGACCATCAAATTGGCTGAAGAGACGTACAATGAGACGGCCGACAACTATGCCAATGGCTTGTGCGACATCAACACCTTTACGCTGGCAGAGTCGCGATGGGCTACTGCCTACACCAACTATCTGACTGCCTTGGAGGAATTCTGGGTAAGTCACTATCATCTGCAAACTCTCATCAATTATGAATAAGTATATCAGTTTTTTACTTTTCGCCATCTTTTTTTCGCTTCTCACTGCTTGTCAGTCGAAAAGCGATGTGAAATCTATTCCGCAGCAGAATGATACGACCGCTGTGCAACCAGTAAAAGCCCCTTCGCGCCAAGAGGCTCCGAATTATTCAACAGCGATCAAGGGTAAGGTAGAATCAGTGCGCGAAGTTCCTGTCTATAGCCGTATCTCAGAACAGATCACCATGTTCGCCATAGATAATGTTGGACAGGAAGTCAGAAAAGGCCAGGTCGTAGCACGACTTAGCGATGCTGCCTTGCGTGTGAAGATAGCCCACAGCCGTGCTAAACTGGAGAAAGCCGAATTTCAATATCAGGCCATTCTGATGGGTCAGGGCTATAAGCACGACAATTTGGATGCAGCACCAGAAGACATCAAGAAAATGGCTCGTATCAGCAGTGGATACAACGAAGCGAGGGCCGAGTTACACGAACTGGAACATGAACTGTCCTATTGTACCATTACCGCCCCCATTTCTGGATATGTCATCAAAATTCAAAACACACTCTATGGTATGGCCAAGCAGGGTGAACCGCTCATCTACATTGTAGATGTAGAACATCTGAAGGTTGGTTTTGACGTGCTCGAAAATGAAGTGCCAAGATATTTGGATGGAGCCATTCTCACCGTCTCTACCGTTGCATTCCCCTCAGAGCAGCATCCTGCTACGATTTCAGCCGTCGGTGCGGTTGATGAAAATGGCATGGTACACGTTGAAGCCACGCTGAACCCGCACCCGCATCTGGCAGTTGGTATGACGGCATTTGTAACTTTACAAAGCGTCCCGTCCTCAAATCCATAGCCTGGAGCAATTCCCGCCAGTTCCCCATAGGGTGGCACTTATTGAATAATAAGGTACTCTTATTGTAGAATAAGGGGCACTTAATTTGCAATAAGTGCCACTTGTTGGCTCAGACGCTTGCTTTTTTATTGAGCACTGACTTCCAAAATCTGCAATAATTGTTTCAAAATCTGCAAAAAATGTATCAAAATCAGCAAAAATAGAAATAAAAATGCTTTTTGGTAAGGTTATTTAAAGGATAATTAGTAATTTTGCAAAGTCTGAGAACGATATTAACTAAAACAAGACAAGTTATAAGCTAATTTCAGACTAGATTTCATACAATACTAAAAAAATAGAACTATGAGTCAATCTTTAGAAAGAAACAGTGCAGACCTCGTGGTCTATGGTAAGATCTTCACCTCAGAAGACAATCAGATTGTAGAAGCATTCGCAGTGAAAGACGGCAAGTACGTCTATGTAGGCGACAAGAAAGGTGCTGAGGCTTTTATTGAGGAAGGCAAGACTGAGGTTGTGGACTATACCGGCAAGGGTCTTGTGATGCCTAGCTGCGGTAACGGTCATGCACATTATTCGATGGGCGTTGCCCTGCCGATCGTCGGAACGGTAGCCATTGGGCTGACTCCCGACCAGTTCTTGGCAGAGGCTGTCCCCGCTGCCGTCAAGAAGGCTCGCGAGACAGGAGCGACGTCCATCTTCGGCTTTGGCTGGAATTACATCACCTTTATGGAAAATATACCCACCCGTCAGCAGTTGGATGCCATCTGCAGTGATATCCCCATCTACTTTGCCGACGATGAAGGTCACAAGGGCTTGACAAACACCTTGATGCTGGTCAAGGCTGGTATCATGAAGGAAGACGGCACCGTGCTGAAGAAGGATAAGGATATCCGCGGCGGTGAGATCGTGATGGGTGAGGACGGCACGCCTACCGGTTTCCTGAAAGAGCAGGCCGGCACTTACACACGTTCGTTCCTCGACACCGAAAGTCTTTATCCTGTTGACACCGCCAAAATCGTCATCCCCAAGATCGAGGAGCATCTGGTGGCAGAGGGTTACACCATGTATATCGACGGCTGGGGTAACTACTTCTTCAACGATAATTTCTTCAAAGCTGCCCAGCAAGTGGATCAGGAAGGCAAGATGAACTTCGTGATGGGTCTGACCTACGAGATCGAAAGCTGGATGAATGTGGATGAGCACCTGGAGAAAGCCGTTGACGTTCAGAAGTATGCCACCACTCACGTCAAGACCAACTGGCTCAAGCTCTTCATGGACGGCACGGTGGAAGGCGGTACCGGATTCGTGGAGCCCCTCTATCCCGACGGACATCAGGGTCTCGCCAACTGGACCGAAGAGGAACTGACCGACATCACCCGCAAGACGAATGCAAAAGGTCTGTCGATGCATATCCACACCATGGGTAACAAGGCCGTCAACTACGTGGTCAGCGCCTACGCTAACGCCGGTAAGGACGAGCTGCGCAACACGCTGGTACACGTGCGTAACGTCAATGCGGAGGATTATCAGCGTATGGCCGACCATAATATGTATGCCGTCTCAGGTATGCTCTGGCACCATTGCCCCTCTTTCGCTGCCGACTATATCCGTGAGCACGGACTGGCACCCGTAGGGCAGGAAGCCAAGTCGTATCCGATGAAGACTTATTTCGACAAGGGTATCCATATGACCTCTCACTCCGACTTCCCAGCAACGAGTGGCAGTCCCGACGATCCATTCGGCATCATTGAGATCGCTGTTACTGGTGTACTTCACGGCGAGAACGGTACCCCCTGGTGGCCTGAGGAGCTCATCACTCGCGAGCAGGCCATCGAGGCCCTGACCATCAACGTCGCCAAGCAGATGCTCATCGAGAACGAGAGAGGCAGCATCGCCGCTGGCAAGTATGCCGACTTCCTGCTGGTGACCAAGGACGTGCTGTCGTGCCCTGAGACAGAGATTCACGAAGCCAAGCCCGCAGCAACCTACTTCGAAGGAAAGAAGGTTTACTCTATGTAATCCTATCGAAATCAATAACACATATTCCAGTTATATTTATAAAGGAGAATAGTAACAATGATTGAGCAGACAAGTCGTTGGCAGTCAAGTGTATCAACGGAACCTTCGTCGGCAAGAAGAAGGATAACGTCATTGCCTACAAGGGTATTCCCTTTGTCGGCAAGCAGCCTGTCGGGGAACAACGCTGGAAGGCTCCAGTTGATTTCGTACCAGATGAAGGCATCTACGAGGCATATTACTATGGGAAAAGTCCCTTTCAGGCCGATGGCGACCCCTGTTCCCTTTACGTGATGGGTGAGGACTGCCTGTACCTGAACGTATGGAAGGCTGCGAGTGAGCAAGAGCAGAGCCAAGCTTGCTTGAACTCTGCCGAGCGTGAGCAGGCTCGCCCGGAGGGCAAGGCAGCAGAGCCAAGTGCGGGTAAAAAGCCCGTCATGGTGTGGATTTACGGCGGCGGCTTCGAGACTGGCGCAACGGTAGATCCTCAGTATGACTGCTACAACTTCATCACGGAGAATCCCGATGTCATCGTTGTCACCATCGCTTACAGGCTCGCTGCTTTTGGTTTCATGCGTCTGTCTCACCTGCCAGACGGGGTTGATTATCCCGATGCACAGAATTTAGGTATAATGGACCAGATGATGGGTTTAAAGTGGGTACATGAAAACATTGCAGCCTTTGGTGGCGACCCCGACAACGTGACCATCTTCGGCGAGTCTGCAGGTGGTTCGAGCTGTACGCTGATTTCTCTGGTCAAAGGCTCCCATAAGTATTTCAAGCGCGTCATCACACAAAGCGGCACCCCCGCCATGACGAGATCAAAGGAAGAGTCTATCGTCTGGACGAATGAGGTGATGAAGGAACTTGGCTGCAAGACCGTCGCCGACCTTCAGAAAGTGGCTCCAGAGGTGCTCACGGAAACGGTGGGACGTATGTTCGGAATATATCAAGTACTCGGATTCCGCGTTTGGCCGGAAAGAGACGGAGAATACCTGCCTGAGGATCCGTGGGCAGCATACGCCAACGGCTCTGCGAAGGATATAGACTATCTCGTGGGCTGCAACAAGGATGAGATGAACGTCTTTGCGGGTGCCCTCGGAGCGGAGGGTTGGAACATGTGGGCTAATGACCGCTTGGAGAAGAAGTCCAAACTGATGACGGACGAAGAGAATGCACTAGTGGAGAGCTACTTGAATAGCGTGCCAGGAGAAGACTGGGAGAAAACTACCAGTCTCTTCACCCAGAGCTATTTTCAAGTACCGGCCATCAGACTGTCTGAGAACCAGACCAAGGCAGGCGGCAAGGTGTACTCCTACTTATTCACTCCTGAGGCTTCTGTGCCCATGGTGAAAAGCGGGCATGCGATAGAACAATCGGCAGTGTTTGGCCATCCGGAGCTGAGCGACCTTTCGGGAAGAGCATTCGACGCGACCTTCACGAAGACCATGCGCAAGCTCTGGGTGCAGTTTGCCAAGACCGGCAATCCGTCGCTCAGTGCTGATATCTCACCCGACGGCAAGGCGAAGGAGTGGCCGCTCTACGACTTAGATAACAAGCAGGTAATGGTGCTCGACGAGTTCAACATCCATCCAGAAAAGGAGTCCGAGAGAAAGATTGTGGATTGGGAGAGAACCTACTTCCTGACCAAGTATTATATGCATTGACGGCTATGTACTTAAAAAAATGCAAGATTTGTTTCAAAATATGCGAAATTTATAAATATACTAAATAATTATGGTACAAGATTTATACGTTTTGATGATTACAGCAGCTGTAGTCAGTATCGTGTTTAAGTTTCTAAAGCAGCCAGTGGTGTTGGGTTATATCGTTGCAGGAGTCTTGATAGGTCCGCATCTTTCTGGTGAGAAGTTTGTGAATGCGGACAACGTGAAGCAATGGGGCGACATCGGCGTGCTGTTTGTGTTGTTCTGCATTGGTCTGGAGTTCCGCCTGAAGAACCTTATCAGTAGCGGCAAGGTGGCCGCCATAGGTGCGTTGACCATCATCGTGGGCATGATGCTCTTTGGCTACCTTGTGGGAGTGGATGCTGGCTTTGATATGGTCAACTCCCTGTTCCTGGCGGGCATGCTTTGTATGTCGAGCACCACTATCGTGATGAAGGCCATTGACGAGGCTGGCATGAGCAAGGAGCGTTTCGTCAGGGGAGCGACCAGCATCCTTATCGTGGAGGATGTGGTGGCTGTGGTACTGATGGTATTGCTCTCCAGTATTGCCATTCGTCATCAGTTCGAGGGTGCCGAGTTGGTTGGCAAGGTCGTGGATCTGGCCATTACGCTCGCGGCATGGTTCGTCTGCGGAATACTGATTATACCGACCCTGATACGCATGTTGAAAAAACATTTGAACGACGAGACGCTTATCATCCTCGCCTTGGGTCTGTGCTTGGGTATGGTGCTGACGGCAGAGGAAGCAGGGTTCAGCAGTGCACTCGGTGCTTTCGTGATGGGTTCTATCCTTGCCGAGACGGTGGAGTCGCATCGTATTGAAAAACTGATGACGCCGCTGAAGAATGTCTTTGCTGCTATTTTCTTCATTTCTGTGGGTATGATGATTGATCCGTCTTCATTGGCGCAATATTGGATGAGTGTCGTCTATGTCAGCCTGATCATTATCATCGGAATGATTGTCTTTGCCACCTTGGGTTGCTGGTGGGGCGGTCAGACGATGCGCGACTCCATGCTTACCAGCTTCTCTTTCGTCCAGATTGGCGAGTTCTCATTCATCATCGCTGGACTGGGTACCAGCTTGGGTGTTCTCAATCCTATCATCTATCCTATCATCGTGGCATCCAGTGTGGCGACCACCTTCCTCACACCATATATCATGAAGGCTGCCTTACCATGCTATTCGTTCCTTTATAATCACGTTTCAGATAGCATGCGTGCTAAGATCGACCAGCGCGAAAAGCAAGTGGCAGAAGCAGAGACGGCCACCTCTTCCAATGACGGTCCGTCGGTTGCAGACAAGGCACGCCATGCAGTCAGACATACCTTCTTCTTGAAGCATCTTGTCAATCTGTTTATCAAAAACATGAGTGCTCATGATGAAGAACATCCTGCTTCTTAACAAATATATGCTTATCTTTGCAAAAACGAAAAACTAAATATGTTTCGATTCAAGAAGAAGAAAAAGCTCATTGATGTCACCGTTACTGCGTTGGCTATCATTTTCTCCTTAGTTGTCATGTTCTATGGAATTTTCTATTTCGGACTGAGGGAGACGTGGCTTGAACCGATCCTTGACATATTTTATGTGGCCTGTCTGGTCATGATGTGGATGTATTCCTTTAACCATCTCGACGCACAGCGTTTCAACTACTGGTGCTCAGGGTGTGTGGGAGTGACGATATTGCTTCGTGATATTCTTTTTATCCCCGAGTTAGCCAGTTTGACGATCAGCCTGATATGTCTCACGCTCTCGGTGCTGCTGCTCCAGATGCTCACATTCTTCTATGCGCGCAAGAACTGGAAGAGTTATACCAAAGGCAACTTGTGGCTGATCTTTATCATAGATGTGATCATTGCTTCGCTTTACCACTACGACATCCGCTATCTTGAGCCTGTCGATGAATACACCGATTACTATCTCATTGAGATCTGGATCCGACCCACCATTACCTACGGCCTCGTAGCTTGCTTCATTAGCGAGAGAGAAAAAGAAGAACAAAAATAAAGTTCCAAAACAATATTAAATAAGTAACAAAAAATTATGAACAGAAAACTATTGTATGCAATTATGGCCTTTGCGGCCATGACAGCACTGAACAGTTGCAGTGACGATGACTTTAAAAAAGTCTACGATGAAAAGACCTCACTCGACTCACCGTACATCTTCTCTGAGGACTACAAAGACTCCATTATGGTTCCCTATGACCTGCCCAAACCCGCCACAGACTGGCTGGACATGGTGAGGGACGAGGTTAAGGTGTGCAAGTTGAGTATCCCCGGTACCCACGACACCATGACTGGTATGGGATTCTACCAGCCAGGACTGAAGTTCGTATTCAACATGACGGCTATCAGCCAGTTGTCAGACCTTGAGGAGCAGATGAACTCAGGTCTGCGCTTCTTTGACATCCGCCCTGTGGTGAGCACTGATACAATTGCTAAGAAGAAGATTCTGCGCCTGACACACGGAATCAGTGAACTCGACGTCTCTTTCGAGCAAACTATCGACTGGCTGCAAGCCTACCTGAAAGCCCACCCGTCGGAGTTCTTCATCGCCAAGTTGCAGTTCGACAATGGTTTTGAGGATCAGAAAGACTTGTACTCCCTGCTCAGCGATGTATTGCACATGTCAAAGTATCAAGGACTGTTTGTCGAGAACTGGCGCCCTGACATTACGGTGGGCGAGATGCGTGGCAAGATCCTGTGGCTGAGTCGATACGACCTGCGCCTGCTGAATGATGTCTACCACTATCCCATCGTGTACTGCGACTGGCCCGACGAGGATCCCGACATCGAGGAGGATCTCAATCCTGCTGCTCAGCGCAACTGTGCCATGTATAACATGGAAGACTCCACGATAAAGGCAAGACTCTACAAGCAGGACTATTATAAGACCACTACCGAGAAGCGCATGAAGAACAAGCAGAAGACTGTCATCGACATGATGCACAGCGCACGTGAGGCTAACGCTACCGACGAGAATATCTGGATCGTGAACCACTGTTCGGCTTATACTGAGGTGTCGCCACGCGGATACATTACTAATGCCTCTAACCTCCACCCGCTGGTCGTTGAAGACCTGCAGAAATACGAGGGCACCGTGGGTATCACCCCGATGGATATGGCCTGCCACGACTACGTACATTGTGTCGTCAACGGCGGTACGCCATACACCAGCGACTACCTGTACGGGTTTTCCCCGATGAGCCAGTCGCTCACCAACCTGCTTATCAAGTCGAACAAATCATACTTTAAATAAATGACAAGAAATATGAAACGCAATATGCATAGACTCATTATTCTCTTCGCGATTATGTTTGCGGCAACAGGAGCCAAGGCTCAGAAGGCCGACAAGTTACATGCTGAAGAAGGCCTCTTCAACCACCTCTCTGTAGGTCTGTCTACTGGACTGTCAGGTACAAGCATCGATGTGGCTATGCCTGTCCACAAGACAGTGACGGTAAGAGCAGGTATTGGAGGAATGTCTTGGGGCGATATCAAGTTCAAGGCCATCAACACCGCTTCGGAAATCACTCAGATGCAGATGGTGGAAGAGGATGCTATCAAGCGTGCACAAATGGTAGATAAGGTAGAACTGGCTCTCAAGCCCAACTTCTGGAATTTCTACCTCCTGGGCGAGGTACATCCCTGGAAAAGTATACCTTTCTACTTCTCTGCAGGTCTGTTCTTTGGCAGCCAGAATTTCTTTCACTTCCGCAATACCAATGATGGCGCTCTTGGCTTCCTCTACGATGCCAATCAGAAAGTGGAAGACTACAATCGCCTCTACCGTACAAATTACCCGCCAGTCGGAGTGCAGTTCGGCGACTACGTGTTCACAGCTGATGAGAATGGTAACATCGACGTGCGCATGAAGACCAATGCCGTGAAACCTTATCTCGGCATCGGCTTTGGACAGCACCTCGCTAAGACCCATCGTGTCAGCCTGGCCGTTGATTTAGGTCTGATGTTCTGGGGTTCACCAAAATTCGTGCTGAACAACGATAAAGAGATTGATTCGGCTGGTAAGAATTCTGGTATCGGCAGTGTGCTGTCATGGTTGAAAGCATGGCCCAACTTGGAGGTAAGAGTAGCCTATAAAATCTTTTAGGCGTTTGCGACATTTCTTGACGTCAATTTAGGATATAACTATTATGAAGAAAATCCTTCTTATCAGTGTCTTGTCAATTTTCGGATTGACATCAGCCCATGCACAGTATAATAATGATGTGGAATTAGGTATGTTCAATCACCTAAGTGTAGGCGTTGGTGTTGGTACCACATTTATCAGCTTAGGCGCCGCCGCCCCCATCTCCCGATTTGTATCAGTGCGTGCTGGCGCAGACTTCATGCCCGTGTCAAATATCAAGTTCCATCCTGCACTTGACCTGGGATTTAGTCAGGACGTTAAGGATTTTTTCCAAGAATGGTTTCCTAAGGCTCTGCCTGATAAGCGCTTGCCTGATAAGATCGAATTCGATGGCAAGTTGAAATATACTGCTGGGCATCTGCTCTTTGATGTCTATCCTTTCAAGAACAGCTCCTTCCACGTGACGGCTGGAGCCTATATTGGCGGTAAGGAGCTGGTAAACATGGACACCGCTGGTGACCAGATTTTGCTGGAGGGAATCTATGCCTATAACCATTCAGAGATTCGTGAGGAATGGGGACTTGGCAAACTCGGCGTTAAGCTGGGCAACTATTTCCTGGAGCCTGATAAGGATGGTGTGATCAAGACCACGGTGGAAGTCAATGCCTTCCGTCCTTATATCGGTATCGGCTTTGGTCGTGCCGTTCCAACTAAGCACCGTTTCGCCTGCAATGTCGACCTGGGTATCCAGTTCTGGGGAAAACCCAAGGTCTTTTTGGAGGGTGATAATGGAAAGACACGGCTCGATAAGCTTGATAACCTCGACGCCCAGAGTGCAAAAGCCCTCAAATCGCTGAGTGAGACCACATTCTGGCCCACACTGAATGTGAGATGCGTATACCGTATTTTCTAATAACGGCTAACAAAAATCATCCCCGCCACTTCGCAATGGCGGGGATATTTTTTTGTCTGCAGTATCTGTCCCTGTAGAGGCTCTTTATTTTGTGATTCTGATCCAGTCGGCATCTATCCAGCCACGATCGCATTTGGAATCAGTCTCTACGGCAATGAAACCGAACTTAGCTCCAATCCACTTGCCTTCCTTCATTTGGAACTCTTCGCCGCATGGCGAGAACCTCTTACCATCCTGACTCCAGGCAAACGTCATTTTCGAATCCTTCACCTTTAGGCGCAGGTAGATGTCCTCGTGGATGCCGGGCTTATAGTCGATCTGGTCGACATCGGTCGGTTTCAGCATCGTGATGAGTTGCTCGGTCTGTGGATTGCCTTTATCGGCACCTTTGCAGGTGAGTTGTATTAACTGGAACTCATGGCCTTTGCGACGTACCACCAGAGCGCTATAGTCCAGTCCCATCATGATGAGTCCACCCATCTGTTCCTCGGCTTTCGAGGTGAAACGGAGCTTTGTGGTGACGGTAAACTGATCGGCAGGCGTCTTCTGGAGCAGCATGTTGGGTACTTCCCAGAAATTTTTCCAACCCTCAGACAGCTTATAGGTGTAGAGGCGGAAGGTGCCGAAGGCGGTAGGCACACCGAACTTCTCATCATAATTGCCGTGCCACTGCCACTGCAGACCAATGGTAGGCGAATTAAACTCATCGCTCTCCACAGGGTTGATGACAATGCTACTCGATGACTGTGGCTTCTTATAGGTAGTGACAGGTTCGCCTTTCTTGCCCATGATGGGCCAGCCAGTTGACCAGTCAACGGGATTCAGATGTACCACGCGACCGTAGGCTTCCTTGTCTTGGAAGTGCAGGAACCAGTCTTCGCCGTATTTCGTATGTACCCAGCCGCCTTGATGAGGCCCGTTGATAGTGGTCTTACCTTGAGCCAATACGATCTTGTGCTCATAGGGACCGTAGGGCGATTTGGAACGCATTGCCAATTGGAAACCTGTGGGGACACCGCCTGCTGGGCACATGATCCAGTACCAGTCATCGCGCTTATAGAACTTCGGACCTTCGCAGGTACGGTTTTCCGTGCCGTTGCCGTCAAAGACGATGACGGGCTGTCCGATGGCTCGTGTACCGTCTGCCGACAGTTCACGAACTGTCAGTACCGAGGCAAACTTACTGCGCGAGTTGGCCCATCCGTTCACTAAGTAGCAGCGTCCGTCCTCATCCCACAGTGGGGTGGTGTCGATATAACCTTGTCCTGAAATCACGCAGACGGGCTGTTCCCATTCACCAGCTGGATTCCCGTCTTTAGTCTTCACCATCATGACGCCGAAGTCGGGGTCGCCCCAGTAGATATAGTACTGTCCGTCGTGGTAGCGGATAGATGGAGCCCATACGCCATTGCCGTGCTGCGGGCGGCTGCTGAAGTGTGCCAGCAGTTTGTCGTGGCCCTCATAGAGATTCTTGATGGCATAATTGATGATCTCCCAGTTTACTAAGTCCTTGGAGTGCAGGATAGGCAACCCTGGTGTACAATGAAAACTCGAAGCCGTCATGTAGTAATCCTCGCCGCTCGGTCCAACGCAGACATCAGGGTCGCTATAGTCTGCATTAATAACGGGATTTGTATAAGTGCCGTCGCCGTTGTCGGGTGACCAGACTTCGGATTTGTACTGGGCTGAAGCCTGTGTGATGCTAAAGCCGATACATAGTAGAAAGAGGTATTTTCTCATATTTGTTGCTTGCGATTCAAGTTTGTATTCTTATTCTATTGCATTCTCTGCAGGCCTTCCCAACGCACGTCCCATTTTCCGTCTTTTGGGAAACCTGGATTCAGGGGCTCTTTACAGCCGTCCCATCCTGCACACATCATGGCGACGGCGGTGAGGAGGGCACCATTGCCTGGCAGGTAAATACGCAGACGGTCTGGCGTCTGGAAATTATGACCGTTTTTGAGATAGGTATTCTTTTGAGTGTCGATGAACAAGGCTTTGAGAGCGGTTTCTGGATCACCCAGACGGGCTGCCGTCATGGCAATCATGCCATAGTCCCAGCCCCATGTGGTCTGCCAGTTCCAGTTCTGCATCACCCAGTTAAGAGTTTTCTTCATCTTTTCTTGATGATACAGTAAGGTGTAAGGGGCATTCCCGCTGGGCAGGAGGCCACAGGCTCCGAGTACGGCAGGATGGTCGTTACGGCATTTATCTGCGAATGTCTCGATCTTCTTGCCAGAGGCGTCGAAGGGGTCGAAGGCTTCCGACTCTTGTTGGTTGCCTATCGGAAGTCCTGCAGTATAGATGCCATCAGCCTCAGGCAGGGGAGAGAGCCGACGAATGATGTCGTCCCATGAGGCGATGCGCTCTTTGCCTTGACGCTCGCGCCACTGCTGAGCAACAGCCAGTCCATACTGCCAATAGGCGAGTTCGAAGGGGTGGTTGTAGGAGATGTCCTTGGTCATACATTCCTGCATGGCTGTACATCCCTTGAGGATATAGCGGTCTGAGTGCTGGTCGAAGGTGACATAGTCGGCCATAAACTCAGCAGTGGCCTCTACCTGTTCGCTGTATTCCTTGAGTGTCTCGACTGACGGATTGGCACGATACCTTTCTTCTGCGAGGTAGATGTAGTGGGGCTGTTGCCAGATGAGGAACGAACCCGTGTTCGAGGGTGCTTCACCTGCCCAAGGGTCGGTCATCTTCATCCAGCGCACACCCTTGAACCCTTGGCGCTGGGCAATCTGTCTGGCTACAGGATAAGCCGTCTCGTTATACCAGGCTAATATCTGCTGTACTGTTTCCGGATGATTCCAAAGAGCAAAGTCTGTGATGTGCCACCAAGTCATCTCAAGATGAGGGCGCCCGAACCATGTGTTATAAGTCAGCCCGGATTCCTGTGGCGGCATATTGTTGGCGCAATTGATTTGCGTAAGATATTGTGAGAGTACGACCCTGCGCTCCAGTTCTTTTGCACGCGGATCTGTACATCGGGAGAAATCGATAATGGCACCTTGTTTCCACCAGTGGTTCCAGTGCCGAAGGGTGGCCTTGTGATACTGATCGTATTCAAAACCTGTAGTATCTGCCTGATTCGGCTGGTGGGGAAGGTACTCAGCAGAGAAAGTCAGGATATCCTCATCGGTAGTGAGTTCGAAGTGGTGACGATCACATGCTTTGAATGTGGCTTCGCCTTCCCACAGGATGCGGACATAGTAGGTGGTGCTGTCAAGCGTGCGCTTAATCAGTGCAGAATGCTTGTCCTGAGCAACGATAGTGGAGTGGTGGCGTTCTGGTTTGGCCCAGTCATTACCGTCATCGGCATGTTTCCCTGTAGGATAAGAAAACCGAAGTGCAACAGTGGCTCTGTGATCTTTTAATAGATTACTAACGATTCTTGCATAGAGGGCATCCTTCGTAGGATGGACGCCAGTTGTAACCTCTACCTTCTCGCCATCGGCCGTGAACGATGATTCTATTTCTCCGTCCCAAAGCTTTTGTTCCTGGCGGATGGAAGAGAGGGCTTGAAGAGAAATAGCTTTTCCTGAAGTATCTTTCAGATCAAGTCCTATGGTGCCGAGGTTCAGCCGGTGGGGATTCACACGAAAGTACTCCGTCGCATCCTTGTGGCGACCGTCCTCTGCCTTCTTGTATTCCACAGCATAAACTTCCTGATGACCATGACCGAAGTCGAAGGCTTTCTCGCTTTCAGCGGCCGTCAGGTCATTGGTGTTTTCGAACTTATGCCATCCCCAATCGGACATAGCGTTCAGGGGCACACCTGCCCCATAATCAAAAGGGAAGGACTGCAGACCTGTTACATCGACGGTGGCAGCAAAATGTCCGTTACCGACGGTGAGAGAGGCAAGGTCGTTGGCCTCGGTGATGATGGGGTTATTGCGATTAACAACAGCGTGACGGTCTATGGAGGCCGTCACGTTGTTTACATTATATCCTAATTTCTCAATTTCCAGGGAGGCCCAGATAAACGGCCCTACACCCTTGGCATCGTTATCGCGGATCGGTTCTGACAGGTAGTATTGGTAACCTCCGTCTCGTCGTTTGTTCTCCTTTACGCTACCCTTAGGGTTGATCTTCTTCATGGCTTCTACCACTTGTGGCGTCGCAGCAGGACCGAGGCCTGCCACTTCACAACATTGGGTCAGTGAGATGGTCTTATCCTCGTTCACACGTATGAAGTTCTTGATGATACCTTGGTAGGCTTTGATGCCAGCATCGCGGTATTTCGTGCCAAGATAGCCTTTGTTGTATGCCTTCAAGAGCACGTAAGCAAACATAGAAGTACAGGTTGACTCAAGATAGTTGCCTTCACGTCGGGGAGAGTCCATCACCTGATACCAGGCGCCAGTCTCCTTATCCTGCCATTTGATGACGGCATCGAGATCCTTCTGCAACAGTTCGATGACTTCGCCACGACGGCTGTAGTCCTCGGGCAGAGCATCGAGCACCTCAATAAGGGCCATGGAGTACCAGCCCTGGGCACGGCCCCAACAGTGCTGTGAGAGACCAGTCTCATTGTCGCTCCAGAAAGCGTCGCGTGTTTCGTCATAAGCATGACGGTTCAGACCTGTCTTGGGGTCGAAGGTGCGCTCGTAGGTGATCTTCAGTTGGTTGACGGCATCGTCGTAAATCTTGATGGCTTCTTTCGGCTTCAGTTGTGTTGAAGCAGTAAGGCATCGGAATGGCAGTCCCATGAAGATGCCGTCGAGCCATACCTGATAAGCATAGATGGCCTTGTGCCAGAATACCTTGTCGGCAATGGTGCGCGGCTGATTCTGCAGTTGCTTCATCATTGTATTGATGGCCAACTTGTTCTTGGGCTCTGGATAGAGGTTGTACATACGTGTCACAAAGTGGCCTGTGCGGATATTGTCGAGATTGTACTCTAGGATGTCATAACCACGGATGTCGCCTTTTTCGTTGATCATCGTATCTGTATACTCCTGGCAGTACTTGCGGATGTCCTCGCCGCCGTATGTAAGATAGGTGTCGAGCATGCCTTCGAGTTCGATACCCATCACGTAGCTCCATTTAGGCTTTTTGGAGAAGTCGAGCAGATAACTCTTGGGCACGCGCTGCATCTCAGAATAAGTGAGCCACTCGGAGTAGTGCTCATAGGGAGCCTTCTGCAGACAGAGGGAGCCATTGATAAACAGGTTCTCGAACTGTACGTTACGGGTCTTGCCGCTCGAGAAGTTGCCGTCCTTCACGCCGTTGAACTTACAGTTCTTGACCGTGATATCGTAGACATAAGTATCTTCGTCGAGACCAATGATCTGTACACCATATTGCGACTTCTCACTGGTAACATTCTCCATATAGACATTACGGACGATGGGGTAGTAGCCACGGCAGCAGATCTCATTGTGCTCGTAGTCGAGGTTGATCTTCAGAACGCTCTCCTTGCATACACCTACCTTGATATTGCGCATGTTGATGTTCTCGATGATGCCACCACGGCAAGAGTTGGTCTTGATGCGGAGTACGCGCTCCAGTTCGGGAGAGTCCATCACGCAGTCGTGGGCATAGACATTCTGACAACCGCCGGAGATTTCGGAGCCAACCACTACACCACCATGACCATTCTTCATCTCGCAGTTGCGGATGATGATGTTCTTCGAGGGCATGTTGCGCTCACGGCCGTCGCGGTTGCGCCCGCTCTTGATGGCAATGCAGTCGTCGCCAGTGTTGAAGAAGCAATCTTCGATAAGGACGCGATCGCAGCACTCAGGATCGCAGCCGTCACCATTGGGACCATCGTTGATCATCTTCACCCGGCGCACAGTGATATCGGTAGAGTGAAGGGGATGGATTACCCAAAAGGGGGAACGTAGGAGGGTGATATCCTCCAGCAGGATACCCTCGCATTTGTTAAAGCTGACGAGCTGAGGGCGCAGGCCGTCTTCGGCAGTGAAGATACGCTCGGGTGAGCGCTCACCTTTCTCATTATACATGGGAATCCCGTCTTCACCATTCTTCAGCAGACGGGCACGTGACCCACCGCGCTGGCTGATCATGCCTTCTTTCCATCCGAAGCGGGGATTGCCGTTCCAAGGCCACCAGGTGTCGTTAGAGCCGCCGCCATCGATGGTGCCCTTGCCTGTAACAGCAATGTCTTTTACACCGAAAGCATAGATGCATGGTGACAGATTGAAGCACTCCAAACCTTCCCATGAGGTCTCGACGATGGGATAGAGCTCGGGCTGGAAGGCAAACTCGAGGACAGCGCCCTCTTCGACGTGCAGGTTCACACCATCTTTGAGGGTGATAGCACCTGTGAGGAACGTCTGACCTGTCGGCACAACCACGCGACCGCCACCCTTCTTAGAGCATTGATCGATGGCCTTCTGAATGGCTTCCTGATTCTTCTCTGCCGTTGCATCGGGCTTGGCACCGAATTTCGTAATCACATAATCCTTATCCGCAAACTGTGGGACACGGATACTCTGCTCTATTTGCTTGTACTGAGCTTCATCCCATCCTTGGGCTGTTGCTAATGTCGGGCAAATCAGACACAGAAGTAACAATCTTAATAGTTTCTTCATATATGAATATTTAAAAATGTTTTAGTTCGTAGTTCACGATTTGCGTACAAAGATACACAAAAAATGTGATACTACGAACTAAAGCAAAAGAAAAAACAACGTAAACGTTATCTTTTTAGTGCATCGAAGAGTTTGTCGAGAGCTTCGTCGGCATTCTTACTTTCATTGAGTAATGTAACGAACTTACTGCCGATGATGGCACCAGCCGCATTGTTTTGGGCAGCCTCTAAAGTCTGCTTGTTGCTGATGCCGAAGCCGATCATACGAGGATTGCGCAGGTTCATGTCGTTGATCCGCTTGAAATAAGCCTGTTTCTCTTCATCGAACGACTTCTGTGTACCCGTGATGGCAGCTGAAGAAACCATGTAGATGAAACCATCGGTATTGTCGTCGATAAAGCGGATGCGCTCCTCGGATGTTTCTGGGGTTATCAGCATGATGATACGCAGGTCGTATTTGTCGGCAATGGGTTTGACAACGTCCTGGTAATCCTTGAAGGGCAGGTCGGGGATGATGGCTCCACTGACACCACTTTCCACGCAACTCTTGCAAAAAGCCTCGATGCCGTAGTGCATGATGGGATTCAGGTAACCCATCAGTACGAGCGGGATCTCTACTTCCTCTTTAATCTCCTGAAGTTGTGAGAAAAGTTTCTTCAGGCTCATGCCATTCTTAATAGCTCTTGTTGCGGCACTCTGGATGACGGGGCCGTCGGCAAGTGGGTCGCTAAAAGGAATACCCACTTCGATCATGGCGATACCTCGGCGCTGCATGGTCTTGATGACTTCGCCGGTATTCTCCAAGGTCGGGCAGCCTGCACAGAAGTAGAGCGACAAGAGTTTCTTGTCCTGCTGATCTTTGAAAAGTTGATTGATCTTATTTGTCATATTGTTACTGTTTTATTTTTCCGAGAAACGTTCTGAGTTTATCTATGTCTTTGAGGGCGGGTGAAATCTCGAAACGAGAATTGAGGTCGATGCCGATGCAACATGGGTGATGGAATGAACCGATAGATTCTGCGTCATCCAAACCGATGCCTCCGCTTAATAGGAATGGTGTCTTGCCATGATAGGTGGTTAGCACAGACCAATCGAATTTCTGACCGTTTCCTCCAACCATCAGTCCTTTGGTGTCAAAGAGGAAATAGTCGGCTATCCCTTCGTATTGTTCTGTCTGCACCAGGTCATCTGCTTTGGCTATATTGAATGCCTTGATAGTCGTGTGTGGCTTAAGAGCTTTCACATAATCAGGCGATTCCTGGCCATGAAGTTGAATGATATTGAGTTGATAGTCGGAGATATGTTGTCTGATGTCCTCGAGGGGAGCATCGACAAACACGCCAACTCTTTTCTGATGCTTAGGCAGATATGAAGGCACCTCGGCTACGAACCTCTTGCTCTGGGGCCAGAAGATCATGCCTATCCAATCGACACCTAATTTCTCTACATCGCGGATGTTCTGGGCATCACGCATGCCACATACCTTGACAATCATAGTTGGGCAATGAAGGCATTAAGTGCCAAACCTGGATCTGGCTGACTCATAAACGCTTCGCCCATCAGGAATCCATGGTATCCGAGTGCTTTTAACTGCTTGACGGTATCGGGGTCAGACAGTCCGCTTTCGCTGACTTTTACACTGTCTTGGGGAAGTCGCCCAAATAGTTCATAAGAGTTATTCACGTCAGTCTCGAATGATCCGAGGTTCCTGTTGTTAATGCCACACATGTCTGGACCAAGTTCTGCATATTCTGTCTCAGCCTCAGTGTGCATTTCCAACAAGACTTCCATCTGCAGATCATGCGCTTTGTTGATGAAGTTCAGGCATTCTTCTTTAGTCAGACAGGATGCAATAAGCAGGATTGCCGAGGCACCAAAAAGCTTGGCTTGATAAATCTGATATTCGTCAATAATGAAATTCTTGTATAAGATGGGGATGGATACTTTCGACAGTTTGGCACTCCTGATGTGTACGCTGCTACCTCCAAAGAAATAAGAATCTGTCAGGATGCTCAATGCGCTTGCACCATTCCTTTCATAACTGATAGGTATGATACTGGGGTTTGCATCCTTGTTGATCCATCCTTTAGAGGGGGATTTGCGCTTGAACTCAGCAATGATACCTGTTGTCGACTTCTTGAGAATCTGACTCATGGGTGCCATTTGAGACCCCTCGAGAATTTCTGTTCTTTCTACCAGAGTATCCAGTTTCAGCTCTTTCTTGTAATTCTCAACTTCCTGTTTCTTGAAAGCAACGATTTTTTCTAAGATGTCTGCCATAACATTAACTATTTAGTTCTACAAATTTCTTAAATGTAGCGAGGGCTCTGCCGCTGTCGATACTCTCGCGTGCAATACTGATGCACTCCTCAATATCTTTCTTCCCCCTTTCCAATACTTGAATGCCGAAGGCTGCATTTGCCAGAACGATGTTCTTCTGTGCAGGCAGTGCACGGTTCTCAAGTACAGAATCGAAGATCTGGGCGGCCTCTTCCTCCGTGGCTCCACCAACGAGTTCTTCGGGTTTGGCAATGTTGAAACCAAGGTCCTGTGGCTTGAAGACGCGTTCATAGTTGTTGGTGGTCACTTTAAAGTCGCCTGTCAGTGAGATCTCGTCATATCCATCGATAGAGTTGACGATACCATAGTCGATGCCGATCTTCTGATAGACATTGTTGTATAACCGCATCTGGTCGAGGTTGGCAACACCCAACAGCTGACAACTGGGCTGACTGGGATTGACAAGAGGACCTAACAGATTGAAGATGGTTGGGAACTGCAATGCCTTACGGATAGGTCCGACAAACTTCATGGCCTTAGCAAACAGTTGGGCATGGAGATAGACGATGCCGGCTTCATCGAGGCTGCGGTTGAGTTTGTCAATGTCGTCAGTAAACTTGATGCCGTGATGCTGGATGACGTTTGAAGCACCACTGACAGAGGTTGCAGCATAGTTGCCGTGCTTGGCAACTTTGTAGCCTGCGCCTGCAATCACAAAACAGGCTGTCGTTGAGATGTTGAAGGTGTTCTTGCGGTCTCCGCCTGTTCCTACGACATCGATATAACGGTCAGCCTGGAGGATGGCAGGAACTCCTGTCTCAAGGATACCGTCACGGAAACCGAGTAGTTCGTCGACTGTCACACCACGCATCTGCAACGCTGTGAGCAGTGCTGTAATTTGTTCGTTGGGGAATTCACTCTGTGTGATTCCAATCAGAATCTGTTTCATTTCCTCACGGGAGAGTTCCTCGTGGTTCAGCATTCTGTTGAGTATATCTTTCATTGACTGTGCCATTGTCGTATTCTTTTTAGCTTTAACTTCTTACTATTCACTCATCACTTTTCACATCTATAAGAACAGCCAGTTCTGTAGCATCTTCTTTCCATCAGGTGTCAGGACACTCTCAGGATGGAATTGGATACCTCTGATATTCAGGGTCTTGTGGCGGAGTGCCATAATCTGTCCTTCGTCGCTTTCTGCCGTGATTTCCAGACAATCAGGGAAGTCTTCTTTAGAGACTACCCATGAGTGATAACGTCCCATGGTGACGCGGCTAGAGAGTCCTGAAAAGATCTCGTCATTACCAAACTGTGTCCCTTCTGTAGCGATACCGTGAAATACTTCGGAAAGGTTCTCCAGTTTTCCGCCGAATACCTCGCCAATAGCCTGATGACCGAGGCAGACGCCCAGGATCGGCTTTTTGCCGGCATAAGTCCTGATCACATCGAGAAGCAGTCCAGCCTCAGAAGGAATGCCAGGTCCTGGCGACAAGATGATCTTCGAGAATGATTCCAGTTGCGGCAGTTCGAACTGGTCGTTTCTAAAGACGGTTACCTCTGCCCCCAGTTCTTTCACCAGATGACTCAAGTTATATGTAAACGAGTCATAGTTGTCGATTATTGCTATTTTCATATCCAAATAGTGTTAATTCTGTGTTGGTTTTACATTTTCTCTGCCATGAGGATAGCTCTACGTAGGGCACCGAGTTTGTTATTCACTTCCTGAAGTTCATATTCTTCATTGCTCTTTGCAACGATGCCGCCACCAGCCTGGAACCATAACTCGCCGTTTCGGCTGACAAAAGTACGGATGGTAATGGCTTGGTTGAGTGATCCGTCAAGTCCGATATATCCGATACATCCGCCATAGGCACCACGGTTATGGGGCTCATATTCGGAGATGAGCTGCATAGCTCTTACCTTTGGCGCACCCGAGAGGGTGCCTGCAGGGAAGGTGTCGATAAACGACTTGATAGGATCGGCGTGCTCGTCGAGTTCCCCGGAAACTCTCGAAACGAGGTGAATCACATGAGAATAATACTGAAGATCCTTATAGAAATCGACTTTGACATTGTGGCAGTTTCGTGACAAGTCGTTACGAGCCAGGTCAACCAGCATCACATGTTCTGCATTTTCTTTCGGGTCGTTTCGCAGATATTCGGCTCCTTGACGGTCGGCCTCTGCATCACCAGTACGCTTTGTGGTTCCTGCAATCGGGTCGATATAGGCTTTGCCTTTTTCGATGCGACAATGAGTCTCGGGCGACGAACCGAAAATGCGGAAACCTCCGAAATCGAAATAGAATAGGTAAGGTGAGGGATTGATGCTTCTTAACGCTCTGTAGAGCTTGAAGTCATCGCCTTCATATTTCTGGATGAAGCGTCGTGAGAGGACAATCTGGAAGACATCGCCTCGCAGACAGTGCTGGATACCTCTGCGGATGTTGGCCTTATGCTCTTCATCTGTCAGTGTAGATGAAACTTCGCCAACAGGATGGAATCCGTATGCCTGGATATTTGATTTGTTCATCTGACGCATGATCTCATCCAGTTCCTGTGCTTCACCCAAGGTTATCATTGTCAGCTGACTATTGAAATGGTCGAACACGATAACAACCTTATATAATATATATAACAGATCAGGCGCATCATTCTTCTCCTGAGTCTCATCTTTCACATCGATATTCTCGAAATAGCGGACGGCATTGAAACTGGTATAACCATAGAGCCCGCAGAAGTTAGCATGTTCGCCCTTGACCTTAATACTGTCGATCAGTGTATGGATAGCCTGATCTGCCTGATAGTCTTTGGTGATGTCATGATGCTCCGTCTTGCCATCAGGAAAGGTGATGGTGGCTTTCCCGTGTCCGATAGCAACACTGGCTATGGGATTGATACCGATAAACGAGCGTGAATTGTTGGCATCGTGATAATCGGAACTCTCCATAAGTGCACTTTGTGGATAAAGATCCCTGAGTCTCATGTAGACGCCTACTGGTGTATACAGGTCTGCCAGAATGGTCTTGCTGGTTGTTGTGTAATTAAAAGTTTCCATATTCTTTTGCCATTTCTTTGTTGTTCAGGTAAGTCTCTACATCCTTGTCGCCTCTTCCGCTGACCGTCAGTACTACTACGTCGTCGGGTTTGAATGTAAGTTTAGAAAGTGCTGCGATAGCATGGGCACTCTCGATGGCAGGGATAATTCCTTCCATCCGAGTGAGTTCATAGCCACCATAAATGGCCTCGTCGTCGTTGATGCTTAAAACCTGTGTGCGACCTTTCTTCGCCATGTTACAATGCATGGGACCGACACCAGGATAGTCAAGACCGGCAGAAATGGTGAAGGCTTCTTGAATCTGCCCGTTTTCATCCTGCATGACCAGCATTTTGGCTCCATGCAGGATTCCCGTTGTTCCCTTGTGGATCGTTGCAGCCGTGTGATTGGTTTCCCAACCATGTCCGCCAGCTTCTGCCAAGACGATCTTCACACGTAGGTCGTTCATATAGTGATAGATGGTACCGGCAGCGTTGCTTCCTCCTCCAATGCAGGCGATAAGGTAGTCGGGGTAGTCGCGTCCGATTTTCTCCTCAAGCTGCCATTTGATTTCCTCGGAGATGACGCTTTGCATACGGGCCACAAGATCGGGGTAGGGGTGTGGTCCCATCGTTGAACCTACGATATAGAAGGTGTCCTTGGGATGACAGCACCAATCGCGAATCGCTTCGCTGCAAGCGTCACTGAGGGTCATGTTACCCGTGCGAACAGGATGAACCTGAGCTCCCAGCATCTTCATGCGCTCAACATTGGTGTGTTGACGCTCTACATCGGTGGCACCCATGAATACTTCACACTTCATGTTCATCAGGGCACAGACCGTTGCTGTTGCAACACCATGCTGTCCTGCACCAGTCTCTGCGATAATGCGCGTCTTGCCCATCTTTTTTGCTAATAAGATCTGTCCGATGGTGTTGTTGATCTTGTGAGCTCCCGTGTGATTCAGGTCTTCACGCTTCAGATACAACTGACAACCATAACGCTCACTCATCCGTTTGGCAAAATAAAGAGGTGAGGGTCTGCCGACATAGTCTTTCAGGAGGGCATGGTACTCCTTTTTGAATTCTTCGCTCTCGATAATCGGCAGATATGCCTCTTGCAGGTCACTGACGCATTTATAGAGGATCTCTGGCACGTATGCACCTCCGAACTCTCCGTAAAAACCTCTTTCGTCAACTTGATAATTACTCATATAATTCTAATTTAATTAATGTATTTCAACTTTGATGACTTCCAAAAAAGGCCCGCCGCTGTCGCGACGAGCCTTATGTATTTTGGTATGATAACATATACGGCTATCAGCCTCGCGACGTTTTTAATCTCGAGTCCTGCCACCACCAAATGTTATACATGTAATTCTTCATCTATTTAACAGCCATTTGTTCTGGCTGCAAAAGTATATATAATTTTTCTATCGTGCAAATTTTTAGCCGACTTTTTTGATAAATTGAAAGAAAAATCTTAATTTTGCCGACAAAATCTTAGTAAACAATGACTTTAAAAGACTTTTTATCACAAGGTGACCGTTTTGCTGCTCATGCAGGTTGCATATTAAAAGAGGTGCGTGAAGGCTATGCCCGTGCTGAGTTGTTTGTAACCCCAGATCACCTGAATGCAGGTGGCGTTTGCCAGGGTGGCGCCTTTTTTACTTTAGCAGATATTGCTTTGGCAGCTGTCATGAATAGTCGTGAACAGCTTACATTCGGTATTGAGAACAATATTGTGTTTTTGAAAAGTGCGAAAGTAGGGGATACTCTTATTGCAGAAGCAACAGAAGTGTTCAATCATCATAAGATTCCGTATGTCGATGTTCGTATCACTAATCAGCATGGTGAGCTGTGTTGTGTGGTAACAGGACTGGCATATAGAAAAGCCGCCAATTTGGAAATTGACGGCTTGGAGTAATGTCTCTTCAGATTCTTACTGGATTTCCCAGCCAATCGCTGATGCACCAAGAACGGCTGCACTGGCACCGTCAAGTCCACTTACCAAGAACTGGGCCTTGCCTTTGAAGATTTTCAGAACGTGAGCATCATAAGCCTCACGGATGGGTTTCATGATCAGTTCGCCAGCCTTAACCATACCTCCGAAGAAGATGAAAGCTTCTGGGGATGAGAAAGCTGCAAAGTCGGCACAAGCTTCACCCAGCATCTTGCCAGTAAACTCATAAATCTCTTTTGCCAGTTCGTCGCCCTTGCCTGCAGCGATAGATACATCGAGTGAGGTGATCTTTTCGGGATCTAACTCACGGAGCAATGACGGACGCTCAGTCTTTGCCAGCATCTCACGGGCTGTGCGGGCTACACCTGTTGCAGAGCAGTAGCACTCCAAACAGCCGGTGCGACCACAACCGCACATGCGGCCTTCTTCACCACGAACCATTGTTACGTGCCCCAGCTCTCCAGCAAAACCATCATGTCCATAAAGCAGTTGACCGTTTACGACGATACCAGAACCTACACCTGTTCCAAGGGTAATGACGATGAAGTTCTTCATGCCTCTGGCTACTCCATAGACCATCTCGCCGATAGCAGCAGCGTTGGCGTCATTTGTCAGCGCCACAGGGATATTGTTCAGTCGCTCGCTGAACAACTTGGCGAGGGGCACAACACCGTCGTGAGCCCATGGCAGGTTAGGGGCAAATTCTATGGTGCCGTTGTAATAGTTCCCGTTGGGCGCACCGATACCCATGGCCTTGATTTTCTCAATGCCACCTACTTGGTCGATAATCACTTGCAGAGCATCTACACAGGCGTCGACATAGTCTTCTACCTTTTCATAGCCGCCCGTTTTGATAGCCGTTGTGGCCTTAATGTCACCACGGGTATCTACGATGCCGAATACAGAGTTTGTTCCTCCTAAGTCTAAGCCGATTACATATGGCTTGATTGTTGGATTTTGCTGTTCCATACCTTATGTCTTTATTGTTTTTGTTGAATAATTCATTTTCAAGCTACAAAGATAAGAAAAAACTTTCGTTTGACCGCCGTTTTTACGGAAATTAACCATCTAAGCCTACATTTTTCCAAAAAATAGGGTGCAACTTTTGGTGGGGTCGGAAAAATGTAGTAACTTTGCCCCATATTTATGCAATGAGATGTAAGATGAATCGATTCCGGCTTCTTTTCGGCACTTTGGCATTGTTGTTGCCTGTGATTCTTCTGTCGTGTGGCGATTCGGCGAAAAGACACAGAGAACTACGGGCCAGTAGGGCTGACAGCATATTGTTCGACATCGGTGTTGCTAAGGGCTACGACCACATGCGGGCACTCACTGACAGTTTCGAGATGGAGGGAGACCTCTCGCCTCTCGATGCCAATCGTTGGCGAGGTACCGCCTATTACCGTCAGGGACAGTACAATATGGCCGAGATTTGTTACCGGAAGGCTATGGAGTGTAAGGTAGAGAGTGAGACCGATCAACAAAGTTACAACAAATGTGCGCGCCGCCTCTCGGAACTGTTGCTTATCAAGGGTGATTATGAGGGCTCTCTACGTGTAGCCATCCCTGCTGTGAAAAAGATGGATGAGTCGGGTATTGGTTCTGACATCGACTACGCTATTCTGCTGAATAATATCGGCTGTTGTCAGTTGAATCTTGGACAGGACAAGGAGGCCAATGAGAGTTTCCTGACAGCACGTGAGCATTATGTCAACCGCTGGCAGAGCGATACTACTAGTCGTGGTTTCCAAGAGGCAGTCGTCGGCACGGTCTACACTAGTATGGCCTATATTAATACGCGTCGCTACGAAGAGTCTATCTATTGGATTGATCGGACTGAGATGCTATTGAACAAATATCGTGAAAGGTCTGATGCCCGTGTTGAGTACTTCGATGAGTATCAGGGGCGTATTGAGATTATGCGTGCGGTGGCTCAGCAGGGGCTTGGAAAGTCCGATGATGCTGCAAAAGCTTATAAAGCTTTCCTGAAGACCGACTATTCCCATACTGATGCTGGGCGTATCAATGCCAATGACTACCTTGTGGCAGCCCATCGTTATCAGGAGGCTGCAGATAATTATCGCTGTCTCGATAAGATGATGAAAGAGGCGGGACTTGGAGAGTCGCTCGACAACATCCAACTTTATATGTTGCCCAAATATCTGGCCAATAAGGAGGCTGGACGTAGCGACTCTGCCCGTGTAGCTGCCCAGCGCATTCTTCTGAAACTTGACGAGGCCATCACAGGACAGAAAAACAGTACAACTGCCGAACTTGCCACCATTTACGATACTCAAGGTAAAGAGACTGAAATAGCACGTCAACAGGTGGAGATGTCGAAGCAGCGACTCTTTGCGTCGGCTGTGGCTATGATACTCGTCTTTGCCTTCTTTTTCATCTACACACTTCATAAGCGTAATGCCACTCACAAACTCGCTGTAGCCCACGAAAAACTACAGCATGCCTATGATAAGCTGGAAGAAACCACTACGGCAAAGGAACGTATTGAGAGCGAACTCCGTATCGCCCGTGATATCCAGATGTCGATGGTGCCCAATGTGTCGCCTGATCGTGAAGGACTTGACCTCTATGCCACGATGACGCCAGCCAAAGAGGTTGGGGGCGACCTTTATGGTTATCTGCTGATAGGAGATGATTTATATTTCTGTGTCGGTGATGTATCGGGCAAGGGTATTCCGGCTTCCTTGTTCATGGCTCAGGCCACACGTCTTTTCCGTACGCTTGCTGCCCAGAAGATGATGCCTTCAGAGATTGCTACCCGTATGAACGATGCGCTGACGGAGGATAACGAGCGCGGTATGTTTGTGACGATGTTCCTCGGACTTGTCAACCTTGATTCGGGTCGTCTTGACTTCTGTAATGCTGGTCATAATCCTCCCGTTATCTTTGGCAGGGAACAGCAGGGCAAGTTCATCGATATGGAGTCGAATGCACCTATCGGGCTGTGGCCTGATCTCGATTATGTGGGTGAGACTATAGAGAATATTAAAGGTAAATCATTCTTCGTTTATACCGACGGCCTTAACGAAGCTGAGAACCTCAAGCAGGAACAGTTTGGTGATGAGCGTATGTTGGAGTTTCTCCATCATGCTCATTTCAGAGATGCTCGTGAGCTTGTGGAGACGCTTAAAACCGAGGTTGAGAAATTCCGTGATGGTGCCGAACCAAATGACGATATGACGATGCTTTGTCTGAAAGTAAAATAAAAAAAGATTCGAAATATGCCTTTTCATGTACCAATTAACATATTGGACTTTATCTTTAAGGGAATCATGATTGGCGTGATTGCCTCTGCCCCGATGGGTCCGGTGGGTATTCTGTGCGTGCAGCGTACACTTAATAAAGGACGCTGGTATGGACTTGCCACAGGATTGGGTGCTGCAGTGAGTGATATCATCTATGCTGGATTTGCCGGATATGGTATGTCGTTTGTCATGGATTTCATCACGAATGACCAAAACCGCTTCTATCTCCAGATTGCAGGTAGTGTTATGCTGCTTTGTTTTGGCTGGTATACCTATCATACCGACCCTACGAAAAAGATGCATCAGTCTGGTCAGCAGAAAGGTACCCTCTGGCACAATACGTGGACAGCGTTCCTCGTTACATTCTCTAATCCGTTGATAGTATTCCTCTTCCTCGCTATGTATGCCCAGTTTGCTTTTGTGCTGCCTAATCATCCCTTCGAGATGCTCGTGGGCTTTGCCAGTATCGTGGGTGGTGCTTTGCTTTGGTGGTGGGGACTTACGTGGCTAGTCGACAAGATCCGTACGAAGTTTGATACTACCGGTATCAAGCTTATCAATCAGATTATCGGCGTTGCGGTGATTATAGGATCTGTCATCATGCTGCTTGGAACGACTACGAATCTTGTGAGGTTCTTTTAAATGAATAATAGTAAGAAATGTTTGTTGCTCAGGAATTAAGAAAGAAGAATATTGCCGAATATCTGCTGTATATGTGGCAGATTGAAGACACGATACGTGCATTCGACTGTTCGCTCCGCAGAATCCGTGATGAGTGGATTTCGCGTTTTGACTATACAGATGATCAGAAAGAGGAGGAGATTGACTGGTATGGCAATCTGATTCGCATGATGAATCAGGAAGGGTGTCGCGAAAAGGGACATCTTCAGATCAACAAAGTCACCATGCAGATGCTCATAGAACTGCACGACCAGTTGTTACAGTCGTCAAAGTTTCCTTTTTATAATACGGAGTACTATAAGGTATTGCCATTTATAGTAGAGTTACGTAACCGTGGTGCCGACAAAGAGGAAAACGAAATCGAGACCTGTTTTAATTCGCTCTATGGCGTTATGCTGTTGCGTTTGCAAAACAAGGCTATTTCGCCTGATACCCAGCATGCCGTGAAAGAAATCACCACATTCATCGGGATGCTTTCCGACTATTATAAGAAAGACAAAGAGGAAGGATTGAAGTTTGAATAATATATGAATATACTGATTACGGGCTGTAATGGCCAGTTAGGAAATGAGATGCAGTTGCTGGAGGAAGCCAATCCCCAGCATACCTATTTTAACACAGATGTGGCAGAATTGGATATTACCGACTCTGCTGCCATCGAAAAGTTTGTAAATGAGAACCAGATTGATGGTATCGTGAATTGTGCTGCTTATACAGCTGTTGATAAGGCGGAAGACAATCAGGAACTCTGTCGCTTACTGAATACAGTGGCGCCTGGCTATCTGGCTGCGGCTGTAGAAAAGCGTGGTGGGTGGTTGATTCAGGTTTCAACCGATTATGTGTTCGATGGTACAAACCACACTCCTTATACCGAGGATGAGCCTACCTGTCCGAATAGCGTCTATGGCTCTACGAAACTCGATGGTGAGAAGGCGGCTCAACAGGCTTGTTCCAGAACGATGATTGTCCGTACTGCATGGCTTTATTCCACGTTTGGTAATAATTTCGTCAAGACGATGATCCGTCTTGGTAAGGAAAAGCCCGAACTGGGAGTTATTTTCGATCAGATAGGAACACCTACTTATGCTCGTGATTTGGCTGTTGCTCTGTTTGCTGCTATCAATCAGGGCGTAGTACCTGGTATCTACCATTTCTCTAATGAGGGTGTTATCTCGTGGTACGATTTTACAAAGGCTATCCATCGCATAGCTGGCATAACTTCTTGCCATGTACGTCCCCTCCATACGGCAGAGTATCCTACACCAGCTAATCGCCCGCACTATTCGGTACTCGACAAAACGAAGATTAAACAGACCTACAATATTGAAGTCCCTTATTGGGAAGAGAGTTTGAAAGAGTGTATTTTAAAATTGATAAATAGAAAAGATTGAATGAATCAGGAAATAGAACGTAGACGAACATTTGCGATTATCTCGCACCCTGATGCCGGTAAGACAACACTGACGGAGAAGTTCCTTCTCTTTGGTGGACAGATACAGGTGGCGGGAGCCGTTAAGAATAACAAGATCAAGAAGACTGCCACATCCGACTGGATGGACATAGAGAAACAGCGTGGTATTTCTGTATCGACCTCTGTGATGGAGTTCGACTATACCCCAGAAGGCTCTGATATAGAATATAAGGTGAATATCCTGGATACTCCGGGTCACCAAGACTTTGCAGAAGACACCTTCCGTACACTGACAGCTGTTGATTCGGCGATTATTGTGGTGGATGGCGCAAAGGGTGTGGAGACGCAGACCCGTAAACTGATGACGGTCTGTCGTATGCGTAAGACCCCAGTGATTATCTTCATCAACAAGATGGACCGTGAGGGGCGCGATCCGTTTGATCTGCTCGACGAGTTGGAGCAGGAACTTGAGATAAAAGTACGTCCACTCTCATGGCCTATCAATCAAGGAGCTAAGTTCAAAGGGGTATATAATATCTACGAAGAGAAACTCGATCTCTTTACTCCAGATAAACAGCGTGTGACGGATAAGGTGGAGGTTGACATCAACAGCCCAGAACTCGATCAGCGAGTGGGTGATGAAAATGCAGCGAAGCTTCGTGAGGATCTTGAACTGGTCGATGGCGTCTATCCAGAGTTTGAGGTCGATACTTATCGCTCAGCCGAAGTCGCACCTGTATTCTTTGGTTCTGCTCTGAATAATTTCGGTGTGCAGGAATTGCTGAATTGTTTCGTAGAGATAGCCCCGTCACCTCGTCCCACTAAGGCTGAGGAGCGCGATGTACAGCCTGAGGAGCCAAAGTTCACAGGCTTCATATTCAAGATTACTGCCAATATTGACCCCAACCATCGTTCCTGTATCGCCTTCTGTAAGGTTTGTTCAGGTAAGTTCCAACGCAATGTTCCTTATCTCCATGTGCGTCAGGGAAAAACGCTTCGGTTCTCTTCGCCCACCCAGTTCATGGCTCAGCGTAAGAGTACTATCGATGAGGCCTGGCCGGGAGATATCGTCGGTCTTCCTGATAATGGTATCTTTAAAATCGGTGATACACTCACAGAGGGTGAACAACTTCATTTCCGTGGACTCCCATCCTTCTCGCCTGAACTCTTTAAATATATTGAGAACGACGATCCAATGAAAGCCAAGCAGCTTCAGAAAGGTATTGATCAACTCATGGATGAGGGTGTGGCCCAGCTGTTTGTTAATCAGTTCAATAACCGCAAGATTATCGGTACGGTGGGTCAACTGCAGTTCGAGGTTATCCAGTATCGATTGGAAAATGAATATAATGCCAAGTGTCGCTGGGAGCCCGTTCATCTCTACAAGGCATGTTGGATAGAGAGCGATGATCCGCAGGAGCTTGAGAACTTCAAGAAGCGCAAGTATCAGTACATGGCGAAGGATAAGGAGGGACGTGATGTGTTCCTTGCTGACTCTGGATATGTCCTCTCGATGGCTCAGGAAGATTTTAAACATATTAAGTTCCACTTTACCAGTGAGTTCTAACAATAAAAACTAAAGAATATGGAAAAGACTAAATGCTTGATTATCGGTAGCGGACCTGCTGGGTATACTGCCGCCATTTATGCAAGTCGTGCAAACCTTAGTCCTATCGAATACAGTGGTATGCAGCCTGGTGGTCAGTTGACGCAAACAACCGAAGTTGAAAACTTCCCAGGTTATCCGCAGGGTGTGGATGGCAACCAGATGATGATGGATCTGTTGGAGCAGGCTCAACGCTTTGGAACAGATGTGCGTACTGGCGAGATTGTGAAGGTTGACTTTTCAAAAGCTCCTTACGTATGTACTGCTGATGATGGGACAGAGATAGCTGCTGATACGGTTATTATTGCGACAGGTGCATCAGCCAAGTACTTGGGACTTGACGATGAGCGTAAGTATAATGGACAGGGCGTTTCCGCTTGTGCTACTTGTGATGGTTTCTTCTATCGCAAGAAGACGGTTGCTGTGGTAGGCGGTGGTGATACAGCTTGTGAGGATGCTCTCTATTTGTCGGGTCTAGCCAAGAAGGTGTATCTCATTGTTCGCAAACCTTTCCTCAGAGCTTCGAAGGTGATGCAGCAGCGTGTGATGGAGCGTGAAAATATTGAAATCCTGTTTGAGTACAATACCATCGGCCTCTTTGGTGAGAATGGTGTAGAGGGCGCCCATCTGGTTAAGCGTAAGGGTGAACCTGATGAGGAACTGGTTGATATCCAGATTGACGGTTTCTTCCTTGCTATTGGTCATAAACCCAATACCGATATCTTTAAGGAGTGGCTTGATACCGATGAGGTGGGCTATCTGAAAAAAATAAATGGAACACCGGAAACAAAGATTCCTGGTGTATATGTGGCAGGTGATTGTGCTGATCCTGTATTCCGTCAGGCCATCTCTGCAGCTGGCTCAGGTTGTCAGGCTGCAATTTTGGCAGAACGCTATCTCCTGAACCGTTAAGTTTTGAAGAATGACGAGAGAAGAAGATATCAAACAGGCCGTTGAGACGATGCGAAAGGGTGGGGTGATACTCTATCCGACTGATACTGTATGGGGGATAGGCTGCGATGCAACGAATGTTGAGGCTGTGAAGCGTGTTTACGCGATCAAACAGCGCGATGATTCAAAGGCATTGATCTGTCTGGTTGACTCTGATGCCCGTATGCAGCGTTATTTCAGGAATGTACCTGATGTGGCTTGGCAACTGATTGATGGCCTGAAGGACAGCGACGCCAGACCTACGACATTGATTCTTGACGGAGCCATTAATCTGGCAGAAAATCTGATAGCAGAAGATGGTAGTGTTGGTATGAGGATTACCAACGAGCCTTTCTCTAAAGAACTTTGCTATCGTTTTCAGAAGGCTATCGTCTCGACCTCTGCCAATATCAGTGGCAAACCTGCCGCCCAGAACTATTGCGACATCGATCCTCAGATTATCGATGCTGTTGATTATGTGTGCTGGAGTCGTCGTCAGGAGCATAAGCCCCATACACCATCCAGTATCATCAAGTTGAAAGAAAACGGAGAAGTAACAATCATAAGAAAATAAACTTGGAAGGAATCAGTAGACCGACGTGGCTTCAGCAGCTGCATGAGTGGCGGGTGGAGCATGTGAGTGAGAAGATGTTCATGATTATCCTCGCACTCATAGTTGGTTTCTTTGCCGCTGTCGCAGCATTCTTCCTTCACTGGATTATCAACCAGATCGTATTGCTGTTGACCAGCTCGTTCGACCGCACTCATGCCAACTGGCTCTATCTGGTCTATCCTGTTGTGGGCATTTACTTAACTTCGCTGTTTGTCCGTTATATCGTCAAGGATAATATCTCGCACGGTATCACACGTATCCTATATGCAATCTCATCTAATAAGTCGAGACTGAAATCTCATAACTGCTGGTCGTCAGTGATTGCATCTGCCATCACCATTGGTTTTGGCGGTTCTGTGGGAGCTGAGGCCCCTATTGTACTGACGGGTTCGGCCATTGGCTCGAATCTTGGCCAGCTGTTTCATCTGGATCGTAAGATGCTGATGACCCTCGTGGGTTGTGGTGCTGCCGGTGCTATAGCAGGTATCTTCAAAGCGCCTATAGCTGGGTTGGTCTTTACGCTTGAGGTGCTGATGATCGATATGACTATGTCGGCACTATTGCCTATTCTGGTGTCGTGTGTGACAGCGACGTGCTTTACCTATATCTTCAGTGGCGATGCTTCGCTGTTTTCGTTCCATCTGGATAGTGAATGGTCCGTACAGCGTATACCAGCCTGCGTCTTGTTGGGTATCAGTTGCGGCTTAGTATCGCTATATTTCATCCGAATGATGGGTGCTTGTGAAGATGTCTTTGCTCGATTTAAGGACAAACCCTATGTGAAGCTGGCTATCGGCGGAACAGTACTGAGTCTGCTCATCTTCATCTTCCCTGCTCTATATGGGGAGGGATATAGTAGCATCAACCTGTTGCTGAATGGACGTACGGAGGCTGATTGGAATCGCATCTTGAATAACTCGCTCTTCTCTGGGCAAGGTTCAATGTTGATACCATATATCGCACTGGTATTGTTTACAAAAGTATTGGCAACCTCAGCCACTAATGGCGGTGGCGGCTGTGGCGGTACCTTTGCTCCCAGTCTGTTTATTGGCTGTTTTACGGGTTTCTTGTTCTCAAGACTTTGGAACATGGAACAGATAGGTGTCTATGTGCCCGAAAAGAACTTCGCTCTATTGGGAATGGCAGGTGTGATGTCGGGTGTGATGCACGCTCCATTGACGGGTGTATTCCTCATTGCAGAACTCACAGGCGGCTATAGCATGTTCATGCCTCTGATGATTGTCAGTGTTTGTGCCTATCTCACAATCATTATCTTTGAACCCCATAGTATTTACGGATCGCGCTTGGCCAAACAGGGAAAACTGCTGACCCATCATACTGATCATGCCGTTTTGACGCTGATGAATCTGGATTCGTTGATAGAGAAGGATTTCCTGGCTGTGACACCCGATATGGAGCTGGGACAGATTGTACATAAGATCAGCCGTAGCCACTCTACCGTCTTGCCGGTGCTCGATGCGGGGGGGACCCTGTTGGGTGAGATTGATATTATGAAGATCCGAAACGTGGTGTTCCGTATCGAACTGTATCATCATTTCAAATCGTCACAGCTGATGACTGAGCCCAAGGCTCTGTTGAGTGATGACACACCGATGGCAGAAGTGATGCAGACATTTGACCGTACGGGTGCCAACTGGTTACCAGTCTTGGATGCAGAGAAACGTCTGAAAGGATATATCTCCCGACAGCGTATCTATACGGTATATCGTAAGATGGTTGCCGACATGAGTGAAGACTAGTTTACGAGTTTTTTTATTAAATAATGAATAGTTGAGGATTATGGAGAAAAAAGACCTGCGAATTGTGTTTATGGGAACGCCAGAGTTTGCTGTAGCGACTCTTAAGGCATTGGTAGAGAACGAGTACAATGTGGTGGCTGTTGTCACACAGCCCGACAAACCTGTAGGCCGTCATCAAGGAGAGGTGCAGCCTTCTGAGGTCAAGAAGTATGCATTGGAGCATGACCTGCCTGTTCTTCAGCCGGAAAAGATGAAGGATCCTGCTTTTGTTGAGAAATTGCGCAGTTACAAGGCAAACCTTCAGGTGGTCGTTGCCTTTAGAATGCTGCCTGAGGTCGTATGGGACATGCCTGCCTATGGCACTTTCAATGTGCATGCTGCCCTGCTGCCCCAGTATCGTGGTGCTGCTCCTATCAACTGGGCTGTTATCAATGGTGAGAAGCAGACTGGTGTTACCACTTTTTTCCTGGATAAGGATATCGACACGGGGCGGGTAATCCTCCAGAAACCTTTCGATATTCCTGATAACGCTAATGTGGAGTATGTTTACGACGGACTGATGCACCTTGGTGCTGAGATATGTCTGGAAACCTTGGAGAAGATCATTGCTGCCGATGGGCATCCTGAGAGTATTCCGCAGGAGGAACTTGAGGGTAAGTTCAAGCGACTCTACGAAGCCCCGAAGCTTTTCAAGGATATCTGTGAGATAGACTGGAGTCGTCCTTCAAAGCGTATCTATGACTTCATCCGTGGCCTCAGCCCGTATCCAGGTGCATGGACATCATTGCTCGGACCTGACGGAAAGACTGTAGATCTGAAGATTTTCAAAACAACCAAGACAGAGAAGAATGTGGGCATGCGTCCAGGTATGATTGTGGTCTATAAAGGCGTACTCTATATTACTACAGGCGACTTCCTGTTGCAGATCGACGAGTTGCAAATGGCTGGCAAGACCCGTATGAGGGCACGTGATTTCCTGAATGGCAATAAAAATATTGAGAACTATATAATAAAATAAGGTGTAGTAGCGTTTAATAGGTATAATACTCATCAAATAAAAGTGTTTGCCTATGAAGATTTTTACTCCAGAAGACGTGTCATTAGACTTTAGTGAGACTTACAAGCCGCGAGAGCTGACGCTCGACGTCATCCGGCAAGTCGCCTACACCTATCGTAGAAACATTAATCAGGCTACATGCCTGAACTAACAAGAGGATTATGGCATTCGTATCACCTTCATTGCTCGCTGCCGACTTTCTGCATCTCGACCGCGACATCGACATGATTAACCGCAGTGAGGCCGATTGGCTTCATCTGGATGTGATGGACGGTTCGTTTGTTCCTAACATCTCGTTCGGATTCCCTGTATTAGAAGCTGTAGCTAAGGTTTGTAAGAAACCATTAGACGTTCATTACATGATAGAGCGCCCGGAGCGATATATCAAACAGACTGCAAAGCTTGGTGCTATGATGATGAATGTACATTATGAGGCTTCTGTACATTTGCATCGTACGGTTCAGGAGATTCATGATGCTGGCATGAAGGCTGGTGTCACCCTGAATCCTTCTACACCAGTCTCCGTGCTTGAAGATATCATCGGCGATGTGGAAATGGTTCTGCTGATGAGTGTGAATCCTGGATTCGGAGGGCAGAAGTTCATCGAGAACACGATTGACAAGGTAAAGCGTCTGCGCCGGATGATTGAAGAAAAAGGCTGTAAGACCTTGATTGAAGTCGATGGTGGTGTACAAGGTGAGACGGCCCCCCGATTGGTGGCAGCGGGTGTCGATGTGCTTGTCAGTGGCAGTTATGTCTTCAACGCTCCCAACCCCGAGCAGGTCATTCGTGATCTCCGTCAGCTATAGTATTATTCCAGATTCAGCGCGATGTTGTATTGGCGGGTCAGCCTACGTAAGTTGATCAGCGCATAGCGCATACGTCCCAATGAGGTGTTGATGCTGACATTGGTCAGCTTGGCAATCTCTTTGAACGACAGTTCCTGATAGAACCGCATATAGACAACATCGCGCTGTGCTTCTGGCAGTGCATCCATGAGCCGCTTGACATCCTTCAGCACTTGGGCGTTACTCAGTTCGTTTTCACGGTTGCCGTCCATGACATTATCACTGCGCAGATTGCTCAGGTCATTCTCTCTTGGAGCATCCACCACTTTGTCGCTCTTCTGTGCACGATAATAGTCGATGATGACATTATGGGCGATGCGAGTCAACCACCAGAGAAACTTGCCAGAATCTGCATATTGGTGATTCTGCAGTTTGGTGATGACTTTCAGAAAAGTTTCCTGGAATAAGTCATTGGCCAAGTCCTCATCCTTCACCACATACATGATGTAGGTGAAGATCTTTTCTTGGTTTCTTGTAAGTAACTCGTCGAATGCGCGATTATTGCCATCGATGTAAGCTAATGCCAACTCTTCGTCGGACATAGTCTTTAATGTACTCATACTCATCAAATTTTGAATGGAGTAAAGTCTGTTTCGATAGGCAATATTCTTTTTAAATGGTTATTAATTCGGTGGCAAAAGTATACATTTTTATGTAATTCTCCAAATTTTTGGGCTTTTTTTTGCTACAGCTTGGGCATATTTAACATCACGAGGCCTTACGCCGTAGCGTAGAGGAGTACATTATTTGTTGTACTCCTCTGCGCGGCGCAGTAGATATTGGCCGTAGTCGTTCTTGGCCATCGGCTGTGCTATCTTGATAAGCTGCTCCTTATTGATCCAACCCCGTTTGTAGGCTATTTCTTCCAGACAGGCCACTTTCAGTCCCTGACGCTTCTCGATGACTTCAATGAAGGTCGAAGCCTCTGAGAGTGAGTCGTGTGTACCTGTGTCGAGCCATGCAAAACCGCGTTGGAGTGTCTGCACGTGCAGGTTCTTCTGCTCGAGATATACCTGATTGACAGTGGTAATCTCCAACTCACCACGGGCACTGGGCTTGATGTTCTTGGCAATCTCTACCACACTGTTGGGATAGAAATAGAGACCTACGACGGCATAGTTCGACTTGGGCTTGGCTGGTTTCTCCTCAATGCTGAGGCAGTTGCCATCGGCATCAAACTCAGCGACACCATAGCGTTCGGGGTCGTTGACGTAATAGCCGAATACGGTAGCCTGTCCGTTCTGTTCTGCGTTGGCTACAGCTTGTTTCAGCATGCCAGTGAAACCGCTTCCATAGAAAATATTGTCGCCAAGAACAAGGCAGGCGCAGTCGTCGCCAATGAACTCTTCTCCGATGATGAATGCCTGAGCCAGTCCGTCTGGTGATGGCTGTTCTGCATATTCAAAACGTACCCCCCAGTCTGAGCCGTCACCAAGCAGGCGCTTGAAACCTGGCAGGTCGTAAGGTGTCGAGATAATCAGGATCTCACGAATACCAGCCAACATCAGTGTTGAGATGGGGTAGTAGATCATCGGTTTGTCGAAGATGGGAATCAACTGCTTGCTGATGCCCTTTGTGATGGGGTAGAGGCGTGTGCCAGAACCACCTGCTAATACGATTCCTTTCATAATGCTATTATTTTACGCTGCAAAGATACAAATAATTCTTAAATGTTAACTCTTAATTCTTATTTTTTTGTACCTTTGCAGGCGATTAATAAACTTTTATATTGAACTTATGGGATTTTGGAATAAAATTTTCGGAAAGAGCGAGGAAAAGAAGGTGGGCGGCATGGAGGATTTCATGACGCTGATTCGTGTGTATTTCCAGGCTGCGTTGGCTTCCGATCTGGGTATCACCAATCTGGCTGCACTTCCCGACTTGCGTGTCTTCAAGGCTACCCTGAAGGTACCTACTGTTAATAATAAGTTAGGTGTCGGCGAGCGAAGCCGCTGTAAGAAGATGCTGAAAGAGATGTACGGCATGGACGACGACTTCTTCAAGGAGATCGATCAGAGCCTTCGTAAGCGTTGTAAGAAAATGCAGGATGCACAGACCTATCTGCTGCAGTTCCAGGGTTTCACCCAGGACATCATGATGCTGACAGGTAACCTGATGAAGTTTAAGCTTCGTCTGCCCGGCTTTTTGAAGAAAGCTCTTTATACGATGACGGAGAAGACGGTGAACGACATTTTTAATAAGAACGATTTCTCTGATGCTTCAGTCATGAAGACTGTCGTAGCCGTCCGTGAGTACAACCGTCGTCTGGGCTTCTCTCAGAAGTGGGTCACAGACTTTGTCTACAAGGTTGTGATGCTGGCAAAGAAAGAACCCAGAAAAAGTGAGGAATGAAGAAGTGAAAAGTGAGAAGTGAAAAGTGAAATGTGATGGGAAAATGTTAAAAAAAAGAAAATTGAGAATACTTTTTACCTATCACCTATCACTTTTCACTTTTTCTTCATAACTTTGTACACCAAATAGTTATATATGGGTTCGGACAATCAGACATTGACGACATTCGAGACGCGTGTGCGGCAGATGATCCTCCGTTTTCAGGAACTGAAGAAGGAGAATGAAGACTTGCAGGCACTTGTGGAAAAGAATGGACGGGACATTCAGGACCTGCAAGCCAAACTGACTCAAGCGGACCATGACTATAACTCGCTGAAAATGGCAAAGATGATGGAGATTACCGACGGCGATCTGGAGGGTGCGAAGGCACGCCTGACGAAGCTGATACGTGATGTCAACAGATGCATAGCCATCCTAAGCGATGAGGAACAATAAAGGTGCTATACAATGGCAGAAGTGAATAACGAGAAACTACATATAAGGCTGCATGTCTACGATGAGGAAATCGAAGTGACGGTCAACCGTGCCGACGAGGAGTACTATCGCAAGGCAGCCAAGCTCATCACCGACCGCTATAATGCCTATGCACAGGCTTATAAGGGTCGTAAGGGCGAGCATACAATCGCGTTGATGACGCTGATTGACATTGCCCTGATGTATGAGCGGGAGCATGGCAAGAACGACACTGCTCCCTATGATGATATTCTTGCTAAGCTGACTTCTGAGATTGAGGAAGCACTGAAGTAGGAGTATCATTTTAACAACATAGATTTTATATGGATTTAATTTTTGTACTTTTGATTGCCGCTGGCGCCCTTGCATTAGGAGGTGTCTGCGGATATCTGGTTTTCCGCTACGTTCTGAAGGGGAAATACAATGAGATGGTCGATGCTGCCGAAAAGCAGGCTGAGGTCATCAAGGAGAAGAAACTCTTGGAAGTGAAGGAGAAGTTCCTCAACAAGAAGAGTGAACTTGAGAAGGAAGTGCAGCAGCGCAACCAGCACATCCAGCAGAGTGAGAACAAGTTGAAGCAGCGTGAGATCTCGCTGAACCAGCGTCAGGAAGAACTGGGTCGTCGCAAGAATGACCTCGACAACATGCAGCAGCGCATCGACAACGAGAAGAAACTGCTCGCCGTGAAATCTGAAGAGCTGGAGAAGATGCAGCTGAAGGAGCGCGAGAAGCTCGAGGAGGTGTCTGGGCTCAGTGCTGAGGAAGCTAAAGCTCGCCTTGTCGAGTCGATGAAGGACGAGGCTAAGACGGCTGCAGCCAGCTACATCAATGAGATCATGGACGAGGCCAAGCTCAATGCCAATGCGCAGGCTAAGAAGATTGTCATCCAGACCATCCAGCGCGTGGCTACTGAGACTGCTATTGAGAACTCCGTCAGCGTGTTCCATATCGATAACGACGAGGTGAAGGGCCGTATCATTGGTCGTGAGGGTCGCAACATCCGTGCGCTCGAGGCTGCTGCTGGTGTTGAGATCGTTGTCGACGATACACCTGAGGCTATCGTTATTTCTGGTTTCGATCCTGTTCGTCGTGAGGTCTGCCGCCTGGCTCTCCATCAGCTCGTCAGCGATGGCCGTATCCACCCTGCACGTATCGAGGAGGTCGTTGCCAAGGTCAAGAAGCAGCTCGACAACGAGATTATCGAGACAGGTAAGCGTACTGCTATCGACTTGGGTATTCATGGTCTGCATCCTGAGCTTATCCGCATCATTGGTAAGATGAAATACCGTTCTTCATACGGACAGAACCTGTTGCAGCACGCCCGTGAGACAGCCAATCTCTGTGCTGTGATGGCAGCAGAGTTGGGTCTGAACCCCAAGAAAGCTAAGCGCGCTGGTCTGTTGCACGATATTGGTAAGGTGCCCGATGAGGACAGCGAGATGCCACACGCACTTTATGGTGCCAAAATTGCCGAGCAGTTTAAGGAGAAGCCTGATATCTGCAACGCTATCGGTGCTCACCACGACGAGATGGAGATGCAGACGCTGTTGGCTCCGATTGTTCAGGTCTGCGATGCTATCTCTGGTGCCCGTCCTGGTGCCCGTCGTGAGATTGTCGAGGCTTACATCAAGCGTCTGAACGATCTTGAGGCCATTGCCATGAGCTATCCTGGTGTCACCAAGACCTATGCCATCCAGGCTGGTCGTGAGCTCCGTGTGATTGTTGGTGCTGATAAGATGAATGATGCTGAGAGCGAGGCACTCAGTACGGATATCGCCACGAAGATTCAGAACGAGATGACCTATCCGGGACAGGTGAAGATCACCGTCATCCGAGAGACAAGGTCAGTCGCTTATGCCAAATAAATGCAGAATCCCCGCTCAGTCATCGAGCGGGGATTCTGTTTTTAAAAGGAGATTGGGATAAGCAATTTAAAGACGATGTTTCGTCCCATGTTGAACACACCCTGCTGTCCTGTTACGTTGTTCACATCTGTGTACTTCAGCCTGCTCAGATGGTTCTGGTAGGCACGGTTCAGCAGATTCTCAGCCGTAACACTTATTTCTGCCACTTTCCTTTTATGGATGTTCAGGTCAGAACCTATTGAGAGACTCAGCAGTGTATAGCTGGGTGTTCGCGTTTCTGTGTCGTCAGCTTTGTAATAATGGTTCTGGGCCAGGTTGCATTCCAGTCCAAGTGCCGCATAGGCGTTGTTCAGGACGAAATGACCGTGATGGGTCAGTTCGTACTTCAGCTCCGATGTCCAGCGTGGTGCTGGTGTCATGGGCAGATACTTGGTCTCCTCAGGCTGATGCAGTTGCTGGGCATCAACAAACGAGAAGGTGTTTTCGAAGTGGATGCAGTGGATGGGATGGAAGTCGATTCCTGCTTCGAAACCCAGCAACCGGGCGTCGCCTTGAGTGTACTCATAGGTACGCAGCCCTTCCTCCATCACCAGGTCGATGCGCTTGGCGAAGATGTAGTTCTCGATGTGGTTGGCAAAGAGAGCCACCTGTGCAGAAATGTATTGCGAGGTAAAGTCGAGTCCCAGGTCTGCCTGCCAGCTGTACTCTGGCTTCAGGTCTGGGTTACCCAGTTCGTAGCGCAGTGTTCCTTCGTGCACACCGTCAGAACCCAGTTCACTCATGTTGGGAGCACGGAAGCCACGGGCCATATTCAGTCGCATGTTGAAGTGCTCGCTGATATTACATACAGCTCCGATGCTGCCCGACAAGCCGCTGAAGTCTCTTGAGTGGAAGTTCAGGTGGCGATTGTCGAAGCGCAGACCACCATTCAGCGTCCATTTCCCAAGCGATTTGCTCAGAGTGGCATAGCCGCCGATATCGAAGAGCTTGTACTCAGGGATGAGCGATTCTTCGCCCAGGTTCTGTGACTGCTGCCACATGCCATTCACGCCCCCAGCCACTTTCCATCCACTAAATTCTTGTGAGAGGTAGCGCACGTCGTAGGTCACTGTGTGGAGCTTAAAGAAAAGCTCGTACTCATCTTCCGACTCTTCGAACTCCTGCCGGCGGTTCTGCTGATAACCTATGATTGCCTTCAGCCAACCCTTGGGCAGGTTGAACGAATTGTCGAGTACAGCCTTATAGTGCTTGATCTCCTGGAAAGGCAGCGCCTTCGAGTAGGTCTTCACATTATCGCTGTTGCATACGAGCTCCCCTGTCGTCTCATCGCGCTCGCCCTCTACGATACTTGGTGTCTGGTGAAAGGCGGTCCAAGTCAGGTGTGTGTGTCCCCATCGCTTGTTGAGGCCCAGCATCAGTCGCCCTGCACGTTCCTTGAACTGCGATCCTGGCACGTAGCCGTCCACCTTATTCTTATAGGCATGAGCCATCTTGTCGGAGAATCGGGCATCCCATACAAATCCTTTTTGATTACCAGCGAAGTTCAGTGAGTAGTCAAACAGACCGTTGTTCGTCTGATACTCCGTATTAACGTTGGCTCTCATCTCGCCTTCAGGCAGGGTAGGGGCGCTGTGCAGAATCACGACACCTGCCATCGCGTCGCTACCGTACATCAGACTTGCAGGACCTTTTAGGATTTCCACAGAGTTGACAATCTGAGGATCGACCTCAATGCCATGCTCGTCGCCCCATTGCTGACCTTCCTGGCGCACACCCTCATTCATCACGATGATGCGGTTGTAGCCCAGTCCTCGGATAATGGGTTTCGAGATACCGCCTCCAGTCGTAATCTGCGCCATACCGGGCTGATGGGCAATGGCGTCGATGATATTCGTCGATGTCGTCTGTCGCAGATCCTTGTTCGATATGATCGAGATAGGCGCTGTAGAGTTTTTCAGTTTCGTGTCGCCTGTAACACCTGTCACCACCAACTCATTCAGTTTCAAGTGACGGAAGAATACGTCGCTCGTATCGTTAGGGTGCGCATGGCTGCCATGATGATGATGGCTTTCTTGTGCTGCCATTGTCATGCTCATCGGCACAAACACCGATAGCAATACCCACGCCGCTATGTTCCTTTTTCTTTGTCTTTTCATTTTCGGGGAGCAAAAGTACACAAAAAAGCCAAATATTCCAAATTATTGACTGTCGAATATATGAAAATGCCTACTTTTTGCTATCTTTGCAGCCAAAAATACAAGGAAATGATGAAAGATAATCAAGAGGAGCGTTTCCCATTGGTAGATGAGGTAGGACGTGTTATTGGCTCAGCCACGAGAGGCGAGTGCCATAATGGATCGAAGTTGCTGCACCCTGTGGTTCATCTGCATGTGTTTAATTCGCGTGGCGAGGTTTATCTGCAGAAACGACCTGAATGGAAGGACATTCAGCCAGGCAAGTGGGATACCAGCGTAGGAGGCCATATCGACTATGGCGAGACACCCGAGCTGGCCCTTACAAGAGAGGTGCGCGAAGAGCTTGGCATTGCAGAATTCACACCAGAGCGGGTCGGGATGTACGTCTTTGAAAGCCGTCGTGAGCGCGAGCTGGTCTATGTGCATCGCACGGTCTATGACGGAGAAATCAATCCATCAAAAGACGAGCTTGATGGTGGACGCTTTTGGACACTCGAAGAAATCCGCGCCGCCATCGGCCAACAAACCCTCACCCCCAATTTTGAAAGTGAGTTCCAGCGCTTTTTCCTCTAGGGCACAGTTACTGTCCCCATTGCGCCCCAAAATAGGGCCATTTTCTTTAAATAGTTTCAGACTTTCGCCCCCGGCATCCGATTTTCGGTCATGTCGGGGGCTTTTTCGTGCGTTTTACCTAACTTTGCACAAAAAATTGCCATAAGGGGTTTAGTAAATCGGTTTTCGTGTGTATTAAGAGTGTATGACAGATCAAAAGAAACTCGAAAAGCTGTTCCGACAGCATTATCGCCAGATGTATCGACTGGCCACCATGCTTCTGCACGACGATGCTGAGAGCAAGGATGTGGTGCACGACATCTTTGCCCATCTACTCGACGACCCAAAAGATCTAAAGGAAGAAACAGCCGTGCACTATCTGCTTACAAGCGTACGAAACCGATGCCTGAACGTGATTCGTAGCCGACAGATACAGGAACGGGTGGAACACCTCTACTTGCTTGACCTCGACACGACCATCACACCGACGGAGCGGTTAGAAGAAGAACTGAAAGCCCTATATAAGGGTATCGACCAATTAGAGCCGCCCGTTTGTCGCGACATCATTATGCAGCATTTCCTATAAGCATCTGCGCCGTGCGCTTAATCAATTACGTACACATCTTAACAACAAATGAGCGTATGAACAAGACCGATCTATTGCTCCAGATGATGGAACAACCCCAGCATTATACTGCAGAAGAGTGGCAGGAGATACTTGCCGACGAAGAGTGCCGTGAGCTCTACACACTGATGTCGAAAACACAGAGTGCCATTGATGCTGTCCGTGCCGAGCAGGAAGTCACTGACGATATGATAGATGCCGAATGGCAACGGCTGAGTGATGAAAAGCAAGAAGTGAGAAACGATAAGTATTCGCTCCTTAAGTTCGCTGCTATGTTTGTGGGCGTCCTTATGCTCTCAGGCATTGCCTTTGCGGCCATCCACATCGCCAGTCATTATAACGCATCAGAACAGGAAACGAAAGTCATCAATAACTCTCAGCCTTCAACTTCCAGTCCTCAGCTCGCTGAGCCTGACACGATTGCGGCACCACAGCCCAAGCTCTACGACAACGTGCCTATAGGAGAAATCTTCGAAGAACTCTCTGGCTACTATAACGTCAAGGTGGTCTATCAAAACGAAGATGCCCCCCGTCTCCGCCTTTTCTATCAATGGAAGCCGGAATATACGTTGGAGAAAGTTGTGGAGATGCTCAACAACTTCGAGTGGATACAGATCCAGACCGAGAATGATACCCTATTCATAAGAACCACCGCCATCCCCGCCAAGGATTGCTAAAACGCTTACTATGATGAAAAGACTATCATTCTTTCTATTGCTGTGCACCATTGTAACTGTTGCAAACGCACAGAAGATCACACACACCTTTCAAGATATCCCCCTTTCCGATGCCTTGAAGTACATTCAAGAACAAGCCACTGATTACAACATCACCTTTATCTACGATGAACTCGAAGACTTCCGCGTAACCACTCATATACAAAACAAGGCTGTTCATGACGCCATCCTGCAGATTGTTGGCTTCTATCCAGTCCGTGTGGTCAAGAGTGGAAAACATGAGATTTATGTAGAATGTACCCATAAGACTGATCGCCATCTGACGGGTACCATCATCGACGAACAAGGCCTGCCTGTGGCTTACGCTAACATTGCCGTTCTCAACCCTGCTGACAGCACACTGCTTTGTGGTGGCGTGTCTAACGAGAGTGGTTACTTCGCTGTTCCCATTGAACAAGACAATGTGTTGGCTCGCATCTCTTACATCGGTTATAAGACCGTGTATAGACACTATAAAGGCTCCGAACTTGGTATAATACGGATGCAGCCGGAAACACAAACACTTGGTGAGGTCGTAGTGAAGGGCGAACGTCCGCAATATAAGATGACCACGGGAGGCATGACCATTGATATTCAGAACTCACTGCTGAAAGATGTCGGCACCGCTGACGATGTGCTGTCGATGCTGCCACAGGTACAGGGTAG